>JAAZUX010000236.1 GCA_018623955.1 Flavobacteriaceae bacterium
AAGCATATGATTTTTTCGGTAGGATCGATATATTAATAAATAATGCAGGAGTCAGTCAAAGGTCGCTGATCGCCGATACTCAATTCGATGTTTTTAAAAAATTGATTGAAATCGATTATTTAGGTACAGTTGCGTTGAGCAGGGCACTGCTCCCTTTTTTCTTAAAACAAAGAGGTGGGCACTATGTCGTGGTAAGCAGTGTTATGGGAAAATATGGTTCTCCTTTCCGGTCGGGATATGCTGCTGCCAAGCACGCCCTGCATGGTTTTTTTGATGTGATGAGAATGGAACATCAAAAAGACAATATAGATGTGACGATCATTTGTCCCGGTTTTGTTAGGACTCCCATTGCAATGAATTCACTTAGGGGGGATGGTTCTGTTTTGGGCGTTGATGACCTCGCCACACGTAAAGGAATGCAAGTAGAGGATTTTGCCCGTAAAATGGTCCGATCTATAGATCAAAAAAAATGGGAGGTTTCTTTTGGTGGTAAAGAACGATTGGGGGTATCTTTAAAAAAATTGTCAAATAAACTATTGCACAGTATCGTAATCAGAAGTAAAGTGAGATAAACCCATGAAAAATAAACCAAATTCAAAAAGGAGGGAAGTATTAAAACAAATGACGTTCACCTCCTTGGGATTGCCTATGATCGATCAATTCAAATTATACGATTCAAAAAAAACTTATGACTTTAATCAAATCAATATGAAAGGAAACATCAATCACTCAGTGTGCAAATGGTGCTACAGTCAAATATCCTTAGAGGATTTTGCCGCAGGGGTCAAGCCCATGGGAATTACAGGCATCGACTTGATTGGACCGAAGGAATGGGCGATTTTGAAAAAATACGGTATAACTTCCTCCATGTGCAACGGGGCTGAAATCAGTCTTACAGAAGGGTGGAATGACAAACAATATCATGCCACTTTGGTGAATAGTTATCTCAAGCACATCGATATGGTCGCTGATGCAGGCTACACAAATTTGATCTGTTTTTCCGGAAACAGAAGAGCTATAGATGATGAAACCGGAATGGACAATTGTGTTGAAGGACTCAAGAAAATATTGGGCTATGCCGAAAAAAAAGGTGTCATCATCCAGATGGAATTACTCAATTCTAAAGTAGATCACAAAGACTATATGTGTGATAATTCCCCATGGGGCTTTGAGTTGTGTCGAAGAATTGGTTCAAGTAATTTCAAATTACTCTATGATATTTATCACATGCAAATCAACGAAGGAGATGTTATCAGAACCATCAATGAAAATCATCAATTTATTGGTCACTACCACACTGCTGGGGTTCCCGGTAGAAATGAGATTGACCAAACTCAAGAATTGTTTTATCCTGCAATCATGAAAGCAATTGTTTCGACTGGTTTTAAAGGTTTTGTGGCTCAGGAGTTTATCCCCAAGAATAATAATCAATTACAATCTCTTGAGCGTGCTGTTCAAATATGTGATGTGTAATTTGTGATTTGATGTGAAATTTTAATTTAAAATCTGATAAATATTTACTAAATTTGTGAAAATTTCAAAAATGAAAAAATTATATACCATAATGATTTTTAGCATGGCTACCATTTTTGTTGCCAATGCTCAAACTTCCGATAGTCCTTGGGCGGTCAGCTTGGGGGCCAACTTAGTAAGCGTTCAAGATGATTCAGTAGATGCATCTTCAGGTTTTGGGGTTCCTTCTCTCAGTCTGTCCAGATACATTGCCGGTGGATTTTCTATTGGTGCTCAATACAGCATGAATTCCTTGGAAATTGACAAAGTTGACGCCGATTATACTGCGGTTGATGCCATATTAAAATACAATCTTTCTGAAGGTGATATCTTTCCCTATTTATTTGCAGGCTACGGACTCTCCAATTTCCAAACTGATGCTGATTCTGAAGGTTATTTCCCCTCTAAAGGTGCAGGAAGAACATATCTTGGTGGTGCAGGTGTTAGTTTCTTCATTTCAGACAATTGGATAGTAAATGCAAGTACAACTTACAGATCCTCAAGTGAGAACGGTAGTTATAATCACCTACAACACGTAGTTGGCTTTAGTTATGTGTTTGGTGCAGGAGATACTGATAAAGATGGTGTTTCTGACAAAAAGGATGTTTGTCCAGAGGTACCCGGTCTAAAAGAATTCGAAGGTTGTCCTGATACTGATGGTGACGGAATACCTGATAACAAAGATTCATGTCCAGAAGAAGCAGGTCCTGCCGAGTTAAACGGTTGTCCTGACTCCGACGGAGATGGTATAGCTGATAAAGACGATGCATGTCCAGATGCAGCTGGTTCAGCAGATATGAACGGCTGCCCTGACAGTGATGGAGATGGTATAGCAGATAACCTAGACAAATGTCCACAAGAAGCTGGCGAGGCCATAAATGACGGTTGTCCTGAAGACGATCGTGATGGTGATGGTGTTCCAGACAAAGACGATGTATGTCCAGATGAAGCTGGTGATGCTGCCAACAGCGGTTGCCCTGAGCTACCTGAAAAATTAATAGACTTTATGAAAGGTGAAAATTCAACCTTATTATTTGTTGTTAACAGTTCGGCAGTTACTGATGAGTCGAGCACTAAACTTAAAATACTTACCGATCTTTTAAGTACTTATACCAAAGTAAATGTTGTCATAGAAGGTCATGCTTCAAGTGATGGTAGTTCGGCATACAATCAAACCCTATCTGAAAAAAGAGCAAATAGTGTTAAAGAAGCACTTATT
>JAAZUX010000237.1 GCA_018623955.1 Flavobacteriaceae bacterium
AGATCAGATCATAAAGCTCGTCTTGGGCTTTTATGTCTCTGTACCTCATAAACTTCCATTTTTCGGTTCTGATACCTTCACTGGGAGGGATGGGCTCAAAATCCCATAAATGCTCTATCAAAAGTTCCTCCCTTTTTGAGGGAGATTGACCGGTCTTTACATAAGGCACTAGAGAGTTTCCATGCGTTTTGAGTTGAGCGTCAATTCCTGCAAAATCCAAAATAGTAGATGCTAAATCTACATTGGCGACTAGGTCATCGACATCGTGGTGTTGGTTGACCCGAGGATCAAAAATGATCAACGGTACCCTGACCGAGTTGTCATACATCAACCACTTACCTGCCATTTGTCTCTCACCCAAAAAATAGCCATTGTCTCCCATCCAAATAATGATGGTATTATTTTGGATCCCTTTTGCCTTGAGCAGGCTCCTTATTTTTCCGAGTTCGTTGTCCACCCCACCGATCATTCTGTAATATCCTTTAAGACTTTCCTGATAACGTTCGGGGGTATCGTATCGCCAGTACCAACGGGTTCTGTTAAACCCTTCTCTCACCTCTTTGGGCAGGGCATTAAATCGTTCGTCTGAGGCATTTTTGGGACCCGGGATCTCGATATCTCTAAAATAATCATCTACTTCTTGCTGCCAGAAATATTGTTTTTGAATCCCCTCCCAGGCGCCATCGTGTGCATGGGGGGCACTAAAGCTAATGGACAAACAAAAGGGTTGATCTTTAGTAGTATTTTTGATGAAATTTAAGGCTTTATGTCCGGTATATCGGGTAAGGTGAACGGTGTCTTTTCCAATGGTTTTATAATAATATCCTCTGTGATCTTTGAAATGGTTATTTCGGTCATAGACCTCGTGTTCAGAAAATGACTCGGTCAAGCCTCCGTTATTCTTAATTCCCAGTTTACCGAAAAAGCCAGTTTTATATCCTTTTTTTTGGAGTTCGTAGGCATAATTTTGTCGGTTGTAGATCGAGTCAAGGGTGGTTCCTCCTAGGGTGAATTTGTGTTTTCGCTCATACAGTCCTGTGATGATGGTTGCACGACTGGCACCACAGATGGGGGTGGTAACAAAAGCCTTGTTGAAATAGGTTCCTTCTTTTGCCAATTGGTCTTGTTCGGGAGTGATGATGATTTCATTTCCGGCGTAGCCAATGGCATCCCACCTTTGGTCATCGGTTACAATTACAATAATATTTGGAGGGTTTTGGGTATCGGTTTTTTGGTCGCATGACCAAAAAAGTACCATTAAAAAGACGAGTTTGATCGTTCTGTTCATCATAGGGAGAATACTTTATTTAGATTTAATTGTTTTGGAGAATGGTCGGGGTGAGTTTCCATCAGGTCGCTCATGTTTTCCCACCATTTTTGGACTATGGGGTTTTCACCCAATGACTGGGAGTCCCTTCCGTCGGTTTCCTGATAGGCGAACAGACAGTCGGTTTCAGGATCGTGGAAAATGTGATATGCACCAATACCCGCTTCTTTGAGCAGATGCCTTAATTCAGGCCAAATTTTGTCATGACGTTTTTGGTATTCCTCAACCCTATTGGGTTTGAGGTACATTTTAAAGGCTAATTGATTCATTCCGTTGATCTTTGATTAGATTTTTAGTGGACCGGTTGCCACCATTCATTGATTTGGCGGCTCATTTTGGCCACGGTCTCAGGGTATTTATCCGCTAAATTGACTTGTTCATGAGGGTCATTTTCCAAGTCAAATAATTGAGGTTGGTTGGAGTAATAACCATAATATTGCTCTTGGGGAGATTCAAAGGATTTCACCACCATTTTGGGATTGGGAAGCATTAGCTTCCATTTTTGATTCAATGCGATTTTGTATAAAACAGTTTCGGAGGGCTTTTCTACATTTAAAATATCGTGGTTGTAACATTCTATAAAGAGCGTTTCCCTTTTCTCTAATTTTTCATTGTCTAGAACATTGATCCCGGGCAGTTCCTTATTGCTAACGTTTAAAAAATTCAATACGGTTGGGACCAAATCAATATTGCTGACCAATGTTGAGTGATTCATTTCCGGTTGGATCACTCCCGGCAACTTGAACATGATGGGGGTTCTCACTCCTCCCTCATGTGGGGCTCTTTTTGAACGGGCAGCGTATCTATTGTGTTTTGGAGATTGAATCCAACCATTGTCTGTGGTATAAACCACCAAAGTATTTTGGTCTAAAGATTTTTCTTTGAGGTAGTTCATCAAACCTCCTACCGTCTGATCCAACCATTCACACATTGCCCAGTATTTGGCCACACTTTCGTTGGGTGCCACTTCGATGTATTTGTCTAATAGATCCTTCGGAGGGTTATGCGGAGTATGTGGTAAAAAGGGTGCATACCAAACAAAAAATGGGACATTGTCTTTTTGAGTTTGATCGACAAAGTTGAAGATGGGATCCAATCCTTCACGGCCAATTTTCAACCCTTCATCACCATGTCTTCCTCTTTTTTTGTAATCACCGTGGGTCATTCCATCATCAAACTTTCCTTCTTTCCATGATCCCAGCCACCATTTTCCGGATTGGAAAGAGCGATAACCTTTGTCTGAAAGGTAATCTGTCAAAAGTTTATGTTTGTAAAATTTGGCTTTGATCACATCAAATTGATCATTTCGCTCTTTACTGAAAAGGTAGTGGTTTGATTTTTTCTTTTTCAGATTGTTGGAATTGCCTTTGATCCATAAAGGCGGTTCGCGTTGGGAGTCC
>JAAZUX010000238.1 GCA_018623955.1 Flavobacteriaceae bacterium
AGTGAAGAGTTTATTCTTTTCAACAAAAGTATTAACAATAATTTAAATTTCGTCAAGGGTTTCTCTTATGATTTGACATCCCAAAAGTATCTCTTCTTCACTGATATTCAATGGTGGTGAGATTCTTATGGCATTTTTTTCCCACAACAACCAAAACAATAAAAGCCCTTTTTTAATACAGTGATGTACTAAAAAATCGGGAATTTCGGCTTGTTCGAAAATAGGGGCTAACATTAGTCCCTTACCGCTGATCTTTTTGATCAAGGGGTGTTTCAGGTTTTCTCTGAAAATTTTTTCTTTGTGGTCAATTTGTTGGATCAATTTTGCAGAAAGGATCTCATTGATGGTGGTTAATGCTGCTGTAGCAATGACAGGATTTCCTCCAAAAGTAGTGATATGTCCTAGTTTTGGTTGGTCTTCCAATTTTTCCATTAGTTTTTTGGAGGCTGAAAAAGCTCCGATGGGTAAACCGCCTCCGAGTGCTTTTCCCATTACAACGATGTCCGGAGCAACACCAAAATGTTCAAAACCAAAAATTTTACCCGTTCGTCCAAATCCCGGTTGAATTTCGTCGAGTAGGAGCAAAGCGCCCATTTCTTCACATCTTCTTTTGACTTTCTTCAAGTAATCATCTACCGGTAAAATAAATCCTGCTCCTCCTTGAATGGTTTCCAATAAAACTGCTGCGGTATTTTCATCAATCTGGCTTAAATCTTTTTCAGAATTAAAGTTAAGAAACCGCACTCCGGGCAGTAGTGGGCGGTATCCTTTTTTTTGTTGTTCGTAACCCAGTAAACTCAGTGCTCCATGTGTACTGCCATGATAGGACCTATTTGCGGCAATCAGTCCGGATCTTTGGGTCACTCGCTTTGCCAGTTTTAATGCGCCTTCTATTGCTTCAGTCCCGGAGTTGGTCAAATAAACGACTTCATGGTTTTTGGGAAGTAGCTTCACCAGTGTTTTACAAAGTGTTACTGCAGGGGCCTGTGCAAACTCTCCATAAACCATTACATGCATGTATTTTTCGATTTGAGACTTGAGGGCAGTGACTACTTTTGGGTGTGAATGACCTAATGGGAGTGCGGATACACCGGCTACAAAATCTAAATAGGACTTCCCTTTGGTATCATAAAGATAGCTGCCACTGGCATACTCGATTTCCAAGCCTAGAGGATGGGGAGTGGTTTTGGCTTGATATTTTAAAAAATCTTCCAGCATTTATTCCTCTATTTTTTGCAGAAAATCCTCCGGTATGCTTACCTCTCTGATTTCAGTGGGTTGAAATTGATTGTCCTCTTCACTAAAAAGCTCCTGTATGGTATTGGGGCGCTCATCCTCTCTCCAAATAAAACCTTCGAGTTTTCGTTCGTTAAAGGGTAAATCCTTGTCTGGAAATAAGTTTCCGTCCGGACTGACAAAGAAAGTAATGTCCTCAATCTGATTTTCCCTAGTAACCATTTTAAGTCGGCTACACGTGGTTTTGTCAATCCCAATCAATTCATTGTCTTCATCCGAGTACATATAATAAATGACCTCGGTATTTTTACTAACGTCAATTTCACGAAGTTCTCCTTCCTTAAAAAGACCATCGAGTACTCCGCCCTTAATTTGATTAAAACCGCTATCGCTTATGGAATCTCTTTCAATAATCCAGCTGTTGCCAATGATTTTAAGGGAATCCAGTTTTTTGGTTTCCATGTCGGAGGTAAGAAATATTTTATCTCCTGACATTTGACTTTTTCCAAACCATAGAATAGGATTTTTTTTGTTTTTTTGGCTGGCTGTTAATATTTGATTTTCCTTCCGGCTCAGGGGTAATTTAAGTAATTTGATCAGTCCTGTACTTTGATCTAAATGTAGTGAATCTGATTTTCCCCTCAGGTCTGTTTTAAATACTCTCACATCATAGTATCCCCTCAATATTTTTTTTTCAGTTGGTCCTGTCGCAATGAGTGTATCGGCGTGTATGTAGAGCGAATCCTGATCGATGATGTTAATGGCCAAGGCTCTTCGGGTGATGATGGCAGAATCCTTAGCTTTGAAAATCTCACCGTAATGGCCATTGATGACGGATTTTTTTAGGGTGTCAATCACACTGATGTTGTTGGTTGCAGCGGCATAATTTTTTTCATTTTCAAAATACAAACTGTCCCCTCTGATTTCTTTATTGTCATAAAAGATGACTGCATTTTCCTGAAAATTACCTCTTTGCAATTGGGTGTCGTAAGCACCCTTTTCACAATAAATGTCGTATTCCTCTCCCACGATGGTTGTTTTTCCATAAAAGAAGGCCTTGTCACTTTCGGTATAATAGTCCAGTCGTTGAGAATTGAGTAGGTATTCTGGGTCGTCAATTTTTACCCTAGAGATGAATCGGTATTTTTTTTCATCTATAAAGTAGATCCCTCTGATGCTGGTGAGTTTTCTTTTTTCATCTACGATGGTTCCAAAAGAATTGTAAAAAGCCTTGGAATTGGCTCGATCCAAATAGAGGGTATCTGTTTTGAGATTCATATCCGGTCTTTCAAGGACAACTTTTCCCCATGCTTTGGCAAGTTTACTGGTTCCGTCATATTCGATTTGATCACATGTCATTTTTAGACTATCGCCTTGGGTAAAGATCACGTCACCATTGGCTCTAAAAAAATTTTCCTTGGGATAGAAATAAGACACATCGGATTTTATCAAGGCACCCTCGTGAAAAAGGTGAACTCTGATCCCCTC
>JAAZUX010000239.1 GCA_018623955.1 Flavobacteriaceae bacterium
ACTATCCCAATGCAAGGTTTCATTTGGAAATCTTCCCGCAATGACCCCAAGTAAAATGGTTTCAGTCAATCGAGCCGAATATGAAAATGGGGCAGAGGTATGATCTCTTCCCAAACATGCGTCTACGAATTGATGATAATGTTTGGGAGCATCTCTTTCATAATCATTCACTGTGACACCTAATTTCCCATCTGAATCATATTTGTCAATGTCAATTTTATGGTATTGATTATCAACAATCAAACGAGGTGATTCCATAAAATGAGGTAAAAGTAACCGTCCTTTTTCACCAATAAACATCGCTCCCTGATCAGGTAACTTGTCGTTATTGGGAAGTTTAAGCTCTTTATTTTTTTTTGGCGCGTCTTTTCCATCATACCAAACCCACTCAAAGTCCTTAGTCGTGTATTTAGTTCCAGGAAATGTGTAAATCACTTTATTTTCTTCGGGATATCCTATATTGTTTGGTTTCCTGCATTGATTCTTGACAGTTTTTGGTACCTCAAGGGCCAATGCATTGTATGGAGTATCAAAAATATGAACTCCCATATCGCCCAGTGTTCCGCATCCAAAATCGACAAGTTTTCTCCAATTTCCTGGATGATAAACTTTTTCTTTGAAGGGTCGTGAAGGAGCGGTTCCTAGCCAAAGGTTCCAATCTAGGGTGTCTGGTATGGGATCACTTCCTTTAAAGGGAGGACCATCATACCCCCAATTCTTTGGAGACCAAGCTCTAACACGGATTACTTTACCAATCATACCAGACTGAATGAGAAGTGTTGCTAATTTATAATCATAAAAAGAGTGCACCTGAATCCCCATTTGTGTCACAAGATTTTTCTCATCTGCTATTGTACGCATTGCTCGTACCTCCGAGACATGGTGTGCAAGAGGCTTTTGACAATATACCGGTTTGTTCATTTCCATTGCCATGATCGATGGAGCTGCATGTGAATGATCCGGTGTTGATACGATAACGGCATCAATTTCATCTGCCATTTCTGACAGCATAACCCTGTAATCTTTAAAGGTTTTGGCATTTGGATAATTTAAACTGGCTTTGTTAAGAGCTACTGAATCCACATCACAAAGTCCAACAACATGTACATCAGGATGGGAAGCTATGGATTCTAGATCAGCAGCGCCCATTCCTCCAACACCAATATGAGCAGTTTTGAGTTTCTTTTTTGTATTGACCATGGCCATTAGAGGCTTTGGAAACAAAGCAGGAATCGCAGCTGTCAACGAAATTTTTAAAAATTCTCTCTTGTTCATATTCAAAATTTAAATCTTTTTGATTTTGATGTTTCTAAAAGATAGGTTGCTTCCGTGGTCCTGAAACCCAATGTACCCTGTTTTATATTTTCCGTAATCTGGAGCCCCCTGCCACTTTCCAGAATTCCTTCTTTCATACCAATCTTCAGACCATGGAACGAAAGAAAGCACTTTTTTACCATTGAGCCAGTATTCCACATTTTTTGTAGTAAAAACAATTTTACTGCTGTTCCACTGCCCCGCTGGGTTTACTATTTTTTGTATTGAATCTGGTGTATACATTGCATAATCAGCAGCAGTTTTTTGCCAATCTTGAAGTTTTTCTGGTTCATCGACACCAAATTGAGAATTGTAACTGGTCAGATCATGAATTTTCGCATAATTTAAATCATCAATCAATTGATATTCAGGTGCAACTACAGGAGGTCCTTCATATCCTTCTTTGAGATGATAAAAAATACCACTATTCCCTCCGGGTGGAATATTCCATTCAACATACAATTCAAAATTATCAAATTCTTCAGCACCATAAATGATATCTCTACTGCCTTTGTAATTGTAATCTTCCTCCAATATTTGTTCTGTGGTAAAGGTCAATTCTTTATTTACAATTTTCCATCCGGGAGGCATCTGTTTTCCATTGTACGCCCTCCAACCCTCCAGTGAGGTCCCATCAAAAAGGATGATCCAATTCTCAGAATTGTTTTTTTCGGGTGTAGAACAGCTCCAGAAAAGCACCAAGGATAGTATGAAAAGGAAATATTTCATGGGGAACGTAATTAATTATTAAAGATATTAAATTTTTATTTTGTAGTTTTTACCAATGAAAATATTGAAAAACATCGCAACTGCAATAACAATTTTCATTGTATGCGAAAGGATTTCTGTTAAGGTTCTTCAAATTGAGTCTTTCATCCCTAAACCGATCAAACTATGTTTACTCATCGTCGCCATCGTTTTGTTTGGGGTTTATTATTATCAAGATCATAAATCATAGCTGTTTTTCTTTCTTTGATTTATCATTTGTTATTCTTAATTAATGTGAATTTCAAGTTTCTTAGAAATAATTACATTTGTAAAACAACTAATTAAGGATACTTAAAAATAACTAAATGATGAAAAAATTAATTTTAATCTTAACTGTAATGATTGCAGCATGCAATCCTGCAGCAGAAAAAACAACCGAAGCACAAGAAGGAGCAGGTTTCTTTTTACCCATTGAGGGAGAGAAGTTTGTGGTAGCTTCAGATGCTGTAACAGAAATGTGGCAAAACTACATCAAAGCTCATAATGATCGAGACTTGGAAGCGATCATGGCAATGGATTCTGATTCGATAGTCGTAGAAGCGGATGATGGTAGAGTGATCAGAGGAAAAGAGATGCACAAAGCAGCATTGGCTGATTGGTTTGCTGCAGAGGACCCAAAATGGCAAATTTTTTGGGC
>JAAZUX010000030.1 GCA_018623955.1 Flavobacteriaceae bacterium
ATTGCATGGACATGAGATCGGAAACATCATTGTTTCCATCCATTTTACTTTTGAGCCAACTTAAATAAGTCTCCTCAAAAAGGACAAGTTTATCTACCTCCAAAAGATAGATTTCAAATTTTATATGAGCAGGAATAAAATGATTGATTTGCTCTTTGAGATGGTCTAAAAATTCATTGTTTTGAAAACGAAAAGGCCAGTTGGGTAATATGATACTCAAAGAATTAGAGTAATCAAAGTCGACGGGAAATTCATGACTATTCCCAATATCGATATTGATTGAAGAAAACTCTTTCAAATCCGTTTTGTTGCGCTTGTGTCCATCAAAAAAGTTAATAAACTTTTGAATTTCCTCCAAGGCATCTGCTTTCGAGTCGAATTCTTTTACAGATTCAAATACGGGCTTGTTCAAAATATCATACAAAACAATTTTGAATGATTTTTTCCTCTTTACTTTTTGGACGGAGTAGTTCTCCGAATTCACCCCCAATACATAAACATCGTCTCTGAATTCTCGTTGATCCTCAAAAGGTGCAGTGCGATAGCTTCTTAAAAACGCCTCTCCTTGGTCGTTTTTGAAAATAGTACTGTAGTTGTTAGATACCAAAGGGCGAAGAAGAATGTGTTCCAAAACGAACATTCCTTCACATTCGTTATTGAAAGTTCTGAACCTTTCTTTGAGCTGTTCTAATTTTTTCTCACAATCTATTTTTTTAGGAGATCGATAAATCACCGCAGGATACTCTTGATCGGGTATATTGAATAGAAGGTTATAAACGACCTTGGTGTTGACTCTGGTAGGAACGATTCGATAACTCTTTGAACGGGGAGCAAAAATAAACAGTGACTTAAAAAAAGTGGAGTCTGGACAATAGATAGATACTTCATCGAGAGAATAATCGCCCGATTTTGAAAGTATTTTTGTTTTAGGACCTTTTATGATTTGAACTTCTCTTACACTCCACTTCTCTTTGCCAGGCTTTTTTCGATAATTATCGACGATGGGAGCAACCAATGATCGAATATTCTTGTTTTGAATCCCAAGCATTAATTTAAGACGCATTTCTATACCGGAAATGTTTTGATGATCCCAAGTTGGTAGAGAAAAGTTAAAACCTTTGATTCTGTTTTTACCCAAATTGATAATTTCCTCTGCAAAATCAATTTTCTTATCCAGCGCAATTTTCTGAATTTCTCCATCACTGAGGTGGTCGTTTGAAGATTGAATTAGTTTTTGGAGAAGGGTGGAATTGAATGATTCTCCAAAGCGGGAAAGCAAGTGATCAATGACATGGTTCCTTCTGATGAATTTTTTTTCTTCACTCTCCGTCAGTTGCTGAAGTTTTTTTTGATAGTCCTCAAGTTCCTTGTCGACAAGAATCGATTTCAAGTCAGGAATACTTGCCGGAATTTGAGTGAAATAACTTTGATCAACTTGTTTATCTATGGAAAAAATATTCCTCAAATTGATCAATTGACTGAGGTGATTGGACATGACTTGCTCAAAGAAAGTCAAATAGGCTTTGAGTTGCTTTGTCTGGGCCTTTCTTTTTCGGTTGGCCGAAGAACTGAGTTCATTTTCCTTAAGGCCATAAATGGAAGGCAATTCATTTTGAATGGAAAAGTATTCTTCGATTTCGTCTTTAGAAAATCGACTCAAAAAATCTTTACTTCTTGTCTCTTGTGGTTTAAAAAAGCTTGTTTTGGATGCCACTGTCAGTGCATCGTAGAGTTGGGACAAGATTACAGTATCTATTTCGTATTTGTTGTTGTTCCTGAAAAACACGACCCGCTCTGAGGCATTGTGGTAATTGTGAATATTTTTTTCAAGAGAGGGGTAACTGTCCTCACCAAAAGGGATCAGATCATCAAAAACTTTAATTCCATTTTTAAAAATATCGATCTGATCAACACTAATAACCCCTTCGATGTTTTCGATCAATTCTTTAATTTCAGAAACATAAATTTCATTGGTTTTATTCTTAAGCTCCTTCTGATCAATAAAGCCATTCACAACAGGAGGACCCGTAAACAAATCTAATGGCGAATAACCCTTTGCGATCATGTCATCGTATTCGTGAAAAGGAACACTGGGATTAATGGTCTTCTCAATTTTATGGTAGATCTCGGCCAAAACAGATTCTCCCAATACAAATGAATCCAAACTGATTTGAGCTGAAATACTCAGCGTATCCTTTTGTAAAATCTTAATCTCTTGAAAGTCTGTACAAAGAGATCGGTCTTGCATCAACAGTTGGTTGACCTGTGATTTGATATCATTGATCTCATCGCCTGCTATTTCTTCATCACATTGAATCAAAACATTATAGATCCCCTTGAATCCAAATTGATTCTCCTCAACTGATTTGATCCATGCATTTTTTACATTGGGAATTTGTTGGATGATGATCTTTCTGAAATCAACCAAATTAAGAGGAGCAGAGGTAAATATTTTATTGGCAGGGATCAGTAGATTATTTTTTTCCAGATCAAAATCGTCGTTACTGCTCAGCAGTATGTCTTGGATGGGAAAATTAGTTCGATACCCCAAATCAGTCATTGCATAACAGAGTTGCTCCAAAAAGGTAATACCGGGATCATGGTAGTTGTAATCTGTCCATTTTTCTCCGGAGATACGTTGAATCCACTGTATACCCAACTGACGCAAATATTCGTATTGCATGCTTTTGCTAGGGTAATCGGGAGACATTAAGAATTTTGGCTCAATCATGCGATAGCTTAATCAGAAAAAAGTTTTACGATATTAAAAGACAATGGAAACGGACTTCCGGTTTTTTCATCAATTCCAAAATGACGGGTAGTTTTAGCCTGTAGTTCATAGTTGTGGACATCTCCATACCATCTGAATGAAATCTTATAGAAAAAACTGCCATAACTGGCTACAGTGGTCTTAATCTTGTTTCGGCTGCCTCTGCCACCAAAAGCAGCTAGAGCAATGGCATGTGCTATACTGTAGCGGCCAGAACCGGGCTTTCCTTTGATATTGGCAGTGATCTCATAACCGTTAACTCCATCCAAATTGGAAAGGATGCTGTGCCAACTTCCATCGCCGGGAACACTTCCTATGGCGTGGGTACCCACCCTGGATTTCATCCCTACCGTCCCATTGACATCAAAAGCATATTTGGGATCGAATGTGTTGACCCCGACCAAACCCTCTTTTTTGACCTTAATAATACTTTTATCATCTTCGCCTTGAACCGATAATCCCGGGGCATTGGCCTGATCCAATTCAAGCGAAAATTCAGGAGATTTTTGAGTGGACTTTTTAAAAAAGGAAATCAATTTGGTAGAGAAACCAATAGGATTGATCTTTAGCCCGTGTTCTCGTTGAATAGAAATTCCATCATCTACTATATTAAGTGAAGAATCAATGAGATCTACAAAGTGTTTTTCGGTTGCAAAACCTCCTTTTTTAAAATAATTTTTTAACGTCTGTCTATTAATTAAAGCCATAATCAGTTAAAATTTAATATTGAATATGAAGGGGTTGGATTTGGTTTTCTTCTTTAGGTCTTGTTTGGGGGCCTTTAAAAACTGAGTTTCCTCACTGTCTGAAGAAATGATAAAATTCTCCCCAATTCCCAATTCGAAGTAATCAGTGGTTTCAGGTTCTGAATATATTTCTTGATCCAGTTGCTCAATCTTGTTTTTTCGTGGAACCAATAAAGAACGTACGGTTCCGGTTTCAATGAACTCTGATTTTTCTTCAGTATTGGCAGTATCACAAAAAACCCTTGATCCATCACTCAAAGTTTTGATATGGATGATGGATATGCCTGTGACAAAAGATATATAGGGTCGGGATTTAATGAATTTTATGATTTCACTCTTTTTTATTTTTTGACCTAATATAATTTTTTCTTGATCTGAATGTGCCCATGGACAGAGGTGGTTGAAGAATTCTTTGTTTAATCTGGCTATACCTTTTCCACCAGGAATGTCCCTAAACTTTATTTTGCATTTGATCCAAACGTCCTCAAACTGTGGGCTAATAACCTCAATTTTCGCAAAAGGGGAAATTGTTTTTTCTAAGTAGGATTCCACTATGATCTTGTCTGCTGTACTGAGTTTTATCTCATCAATATTTTGAGTTGGATCAATCTTCTTCAAGCACAGCAACTGAATGTTGTTGTTTTTGAATTCATCCCCAGAAGCATCTTTGGAATAACATTTAACATAGGAAAGCCAATTGAATTGTTGGAGGGTATAATTTTCAATCTCGCTTTTGTTTACGGGTCGGTTTTTGTGACGAAGGGTTTGACTGACTCGTTTGTAAAACTCTAAAGGGCTTTCTTTATCCTTCCCGCCAAAGGTGGTCATGGGCTGAGAAATATTGATCACCCCTGGAACTATAGGCTTAAAACTTTCTGCACTTTCGGGGGGCAAGTGTACTGTTTTTTGTAATTCTTGTTCTCCAAAACATTCCACAGCTCTCACACCATTGGTATACACTGCCTTAATCAAACTAAATTGATCCGCTTGGGTTTTGGAACAGGCCTTTAAATAGAATTTGTCATTATTGAAAAGACTGGAGTCATTGGAAATATCACCGGGAATCAAAATAGATATCACACCTGTTTTGGTCAGGTTGATGGTTTCGTCATAAATAATATCATTGGGACTCAATTCTTTCCAACCATTGTTATTGGAGTACAACCACTCTAAATTTTGGGTAAACGCATAATTTTCATTGCCGCTCTTTTTAATTTCTATGAGAAAGTTGAGCGTTTGAGGAGCCTTAATGTTTTCAAGTCCAATGATGAATTCTCCTTCGAAATTGAAATGATGAATTAAATGATTACTGGAAATCCCATGCTTTGAAAAAGTTTGTTCAACACCAAAAGGAGAAATTAAATAAAATCTATTGTCTTGGTCGGTATCGTTTTCAGAAACATTAGATTCATTAAAGTAGAGTGATGAAGCCGACTCATAATTGATGAATAAGTTCTCAATCATAGGGGAATAGGGCTCATTGGGCGGGGTGAGCGAGATGGCCTCCCGCTTGGGTGGATTCTGTGCGGCTTCAGTTACTGAATCATTGTAAATGGAAGCAAAAGCGGAGGAACCAAATCCAATTTTTGGTGCATTGAGCTCCATTTTAATGTATCCCGTTTCATCATCATTCGAGTAATTGAGCAGGTCCTCTTCTCTGAGATCAAAATTGGGTTTTAAGTTAAATGCCGCTACATCAATTTCCTCTATAAAACGATCCGAACGAGTTCGCCCTTCCTCGTCAGATTCAAACATATCGATCTCTATGTCTTGTGTGCCGGATCGCGAAAAAGAATAATCGGAAAGAGCAGTGAGTTTGAGTTTAAAGCTATCGTCCTGAATCTGTCGGTTGTAGGATTTATAATATCCTTCTATGCTGTCATAATCGGAAGGTAGGTTGGTATAACTCCATCCCAAAGAGAGTTGATGGATTCTTTTACAAAACAATTCATGATTACCAATCATCATTGAAGCTCCTACCAATGGGTTAACACCCAACATATCAAATTCGGCATTGGCATCAACATCTCCTTGATTGGTAATGACCTTAATGTTTTTTAACTCCTTAACTTTAACCTCTATATCGATTTTGGTAATTTCCATACCACTCAAAAAGGAGTAGGGATAGTAGAACTCATTGGAATTGATTAAAAACTGAAAAACAGGCTGGGTGGCATTGAGATTCAATTCATGAATCGCCTCTTGATAATTGTCAACCGAGGGAGATTGCTTGGGTAAGTTGAGACGAATTCCAATGGTATTAAGAGTCCAATCAGATGGATAATCAATATCATAATCCGATAGCTCAATCCATCCCTCCTCATTGGTGTAAGTAATGGTAAAAAGATCACGAAAAACTTCGAAAAACACTTCTTCTTCTGACACTCCTTTACTGTTAGCAATATCAATAATCAAATTGGACAAGTACTTTATGGAATCTGTTGTGAAAGAAAAATTGAATGAAATTTCTCTATTACTTTTTCCCAGGGCAAGAGAAGGAGAGGCAACAGCAAACCCTACACGCGCATTGTCCATGGTTTTCTCCTGATCTGTGATTAGTATTTGATCCTCTCCCAAAGTAGAAAACACATCATTGTTTGCGTTAAATGCAACCACTGATGCGGGATCAGCACAATGGGTTTTTGAAAAAATACCTGAAACCAACTTGTGACGTGAATTGTATTCGTAATAGTTATTACGACTCAAAAAAAGTGTTTTCAGATCGGAAACAACAGTGTTGTTGACAATGATTTCTTCTTCTGTCTGATAGGTGATCTCTGTACCATCATCGTTTTGTCCTGCAACAATCAATTTTCCCTGATCGATGGGAAGAAAATCAATATTCTCATCAATTTGGAAATAGACGTACATATTCTTAGCCACTACCCCATGGGATTTCTGTCCAAGAATATTGCGATAGTAAAAATCAAGGTGTTTTTTTGACAGGGTATTTAAATCACTTTGAGCGTGTTCATAGAGTTTCAAAAACGCGATCAATAGACCGATATGGGCATTGTGATTTGAATTTTCGTCTATGGATTTTATAAAAAGTTTTGAAGCTCTAAATTGAAGACTCAAAAGTGATTCGTAGACAGGGGTATAAAGTAAAATCAACTTTTTTAAACCACTACTGAGTTTGGGCTGAGAACTGTCTATTTGCTTGAAAATATTTTTGGGGGTAATTTTTTTTAATTTCCATATCGTTTTAAAATCATCGAACGAAACATTTAATCTTAAGCTCTGTTCATTTTCCTTTTCAATAAACAGGGCATAAGCCGCAAATTCTTCGAAAAAAGGTTTTATTTTTTTTTGGATGGTTTGTTCGATGGCCAATTCAATTTCAGTACTTTGGCGTGAGAGATTATTTCGTGTGGCTGACGCATACCAGTCATTGATAATCTTGAAGTAGGTAAATAACAATTCGAAAAAAGACTGAAAAATTTCTTTTTTCTCTTTTTCAGAGGACAGCTCATCAAAACTTTGGGTCAGACTCAATCTCAAAGCATCGTATTTTCGAATTTCAAATTTGGAAATGTCGGCAAGTAAAAAAGATTCGTCAGAAGCAAAAAGATCAAACCAATCGCCACCCTTTTTGTTTTTTAGATCAAAGTATTGATAGTGTTTCGAAAGGTTTTGGACAAACAAAATGAGATCCTCTAAATTGCGATCGTCAATTTTGAAGTTGTCTGGGTTCAGAAAATGGGTAAACTTATCCACCTACAGTTTCTATTTGATATTAGTACCTTCATTAATGTAATAGGGAAATACAATGTTGTCCCTAACATTAGTAGTTTGTATCTCATAATCGACAATAAAGTTGATGATTCCTTCATCCACATTTGTACGCTCTGATTTTACACTATGCACAATGATTCTAGGCTCAAATTCACGAATGGTTTTTTCCAGACTGATCTCAACAGATCTCAAGGAATTGGTATTGGAGGATTTAAAGGCCAAATCATGAATGATGCAGCCATAATCACTTCTCATGATACGCTCTCCAAATCGGGTAGCAAAATAAATCTCCAAACTTTCCTTGATGTCTTTATTTTCTTTAACCATATCTACATCGGCACTGGTTTTGTTAAAAGTGGGGGGGAAACCCCAGCCGACTCCTAAAAAAGATTTTTCTTGTTCATCCATAGTCACTCCATTTTTAGTTGATGTTTACACTTCCTCCTTTTATGTTTATGGCACCTGAACCTTTGAGATCCACTCCACTTCCTTTTACATTGACTTTACCTTTGGATTTGACATCCACCTTACTCCCGTCCAAAGAAACTCCTTTACCGGATTTACCACTGATGGTTACGCCTTTTGAGCCGGTGATGCTTACTGCTTTCTTGGAGGTGATTTTTATTTGATCTTTACTGCTGATCGAAATTCCACTTCTAGAGGTTTTAATTTCATTGCCGTTTTGATCCTCAACCTTAATCCCTTTGAGTTTTTCACTGATGGTGATTTTATTTTTATTACTGGTTTTGATAACGATTACTTTATCCTTATCATCAAATTCAAGTGTTAACTTCTCTTTGCTTACAAAAGCCTTCTTTTCATTTTTGGACTTTATTTCAGTGTAAGGCTTGGTAGTTTTGGTGTATAACCCACCCAATATGACCGGGTGCCTGGGGTCGTTATTGATAAAGGAAACAACGACCTGAGTTTTTACCTCAGGAATAAAAAAAGAACCCGCTCCCGGACTGGTATAAAAATGAGTCAATCTGGCCCAAAGACCATCACCGGAAGTTTTTAAGGCAGGGATAAATACTTTGATTCGATATTCATTATCGGGATCCTTATCG
>JAAZUX010000240.1 GCA_018623955.1 Flavobacteriaceae bacterium
AGTCGTCCTTTGCCATAATTTGCAACCAGCAGCGCTCCTTTTTTTGGTGACTCTCCGGCATCATTCATTTGTAAAAGAGGGATGAATTGCTCATCCCATTGATTGGGAAAGTACAAGCCTCTTTCTTGAACCCAACCTTCAAAATCCTGAGCTGTAATCTTATTAGGGTGATTCAAAATCGGGTGTTTTGGATTAATGATTTGCACGTCGGCACTTTCATTAGACACACGATCTCTGGAAAGGTTTATACTCAGGGGAGCCAGTTCCTTGGTTTTTAGTCTTCTACTGGTATTGTATTGTATCAAGAGGTTTCCTCCGGTTGAAACATATTCCCAAAGAATTTTGTTTTTGTAGGCTAAAGCCTCCTCAACATTGAAGGCCCTAATACCCACAATCACTGCATCAAAAGGGTTCAATTTTTTGAGGGTTATATCTTTGGCTTTTAACATTTCTACTTCGACCCCCAAGGCAGATAAACTTTGTGGGATGTTGTCTCCGGCACCTTCGATATAAGCAACTTTTTTTACCCCGGTTTTTAAATTTAAAGCCACCACTTTGGATTGGGCAGGGGAAACCAGATATTGTTTGGGGATATGGTTGTAAGCGATCTCTTTAAGGGAGGCTTGAAGTTTTTTTGTTGGGGTTTGCAGTAAGGGTTTTAAGTATCCTACGGTAGTTTCTAAAGGCGCTTTGATGTCAAAATAATAATCGCTTTGATTCCCCTTGCCCTTAATGGCCACCTGAATGGACTTTGGATTAAATTCCCATGATTCCGGGCTTTCTAATTTCAGTGTTCCCTCAATGGAGGGGCCTAAATTTTTGACACTCACTTTTACCCTACGACTCTCACCTGTAGCGAAAAGAAATACGGGGGCTTCGAGTTGCAGACCGGCCTCCGGGAGGATGTGAAATGGTGTAACCACTTCCCCTCTTACCGGGTCAGTCCTTCTGAATTGAAGCGGCAAGCGTATTTTTAGCTTTTTTCCTTCGATGGAAAAGTTGAGTTCAGCAAGGTAGGCAGCCGGGGATTTTGCGGCCCCAATCCATTCTGTTTTGTCGGTGGTATACATTCCTTGGCTGCCTTTTTGAATGAGCCAGTAGGGACTGCTGATGGACCCGGATACTTTAGTTTCGAAGCTTTTATTGAAAAGCTGGTTGGTCTTGAGCCTTTTATTTAAATCATACGACTGGTCTTTCCATTGTATGCCATTTAAACTCACAGACAGGGGGCTGGGATTGTTGATCAAAACTTTGATTTGGAGGTCTTCTCCCAAAACCCCATAAGGCATATTTGCATTGAGTTGAAGTTCTATTCCCAAGCAGTTCAGAATAAGGGTATCGACTTCCTCGTTTTTGACACTTTTCCAATGTTCGTCCTGTAGTCCTAAGATCATTGCTTTTACTTCAAGTAATGGAACCACACTTTTGTAGGGGGCAGAGAAATCAAAATCTTCAATGATTTTTTCAATGGCTTTTCCGATAGGAGCCCCCCCTTTTACTCTTGTCCATTGGGTGTTGATGCCTTCGAATGGGTCATTACGGGTCAGTTCTTTTCCCTTGATCAATTCCAAGTATTCCATTCTTTCGCCGAGGGCTGCAGCACTGCCAAAGCCCTGCGACTTGTGCTGGCTTCTACTCAATGCGGCAATTTCTGAATTGGTTTTTCCGGATAGGGGATCAAAAACGCCCATATCGATGGCCAGCATGCCTTGTTTGTTGGCTTTTTCAAAATTTTCTCGACTGCCATAAAAATACCATGAGGTATTGTGGAACAGGCGTTGGGGGTGCCATGCAGTTTGATCGACATGTAATTGTTCAAAAGCCCATTCACTGATCATGGCCGATGCGGTATGGTGTCCGTGTGTTCTGCCGGAGCTTCCGCTATTGAATCGGTTGATGATGATATCGGGTTTGAATTTTTGGATACTGGCAATGGTTTGCACCAAAACCTGATCTTTATCCCAAATGTAGAGTGTTTCTTTTGGATTTTTAGAATATCCAAAATCGTTGGCCATGGTGAAAAACTGCGTCCCTCCATCGATTTTCCGGGCCGCCAAGAGTTCTTGGGTTCGGATCAATCCCAGTGCCTCACGAAGTTCCGCTCCGATGAGGTTTTGACCTCCATCACCCCGGGTCATGGACAGGTATGCCGTTCGGGCCAATACATGATTAGAAAAATAAGAGATTACTCGTGTGTTCTCATCATCGGGATGGGCAGCAAGATAGAGTACTGAACCCAAAAAATTTAATTTCTTGAGTTGTTTAAAGATGTCAGAGGAGGGTTGTGCACTGGCCAAATTCACCCAAAAAACCAGTAATAATAAAAGAATAAAAGGTTTTGGTAATCTGGTTTGGGAGGGGAAAAAGCAACTGCGAAGTTTCATGTTGTGCTGGAGTAGCTCTAACGAGTCAATATTATATTTTGGAATTCAATTGTCGGTTATGCTTCTACAAAATACGATTTTTGATCCAGTTGACTCATTCCTCCTGAACCAAAATTGATAATTTGTCCTTTACTTGAGCTAGAGGGAGTCCCACCACATTGGTGTAGCTGCCTTCGATATGGGTAATCCCTATGGCCCCAATCCAATCCTGAATGCCATAGGCTCCGGCTTTGTCTAAAGGGGATGCCTCCTCGATATAATGATCGATTTCTTGATCCGTTAAGTTTTTGAAATAAACTTTAGTGGTCTC
>JAAZUX010000241.1 GCA_018623955.1 Flavobacteriaceae bacterium
ACTCAAGTAACCTTGGTTCCAGATAGCATCGATCAAATTACTTCAAATGCAGGTTGGGATACCATTTCACATCAATCTTTTCTCAAAGAGGTCATTCATGAATTTAAAAAATCTGGAATAAGAACATCGATTTTTATTGATACAGATTTAAAGCTCATTGAGGCAGCTTCAAAAACAGGGACTGATAGAATTGAATTGTATACTGAATATTTTGCCACAGAATTTCAAAAAGGGAATAAGGAAATTGCTATAAAATCATACACTGAAGCCGCAATTTTAGCCCATGAATTGGGCTTAGGAATCAATGCAGGTCATGATTTAAGTTTGGACAATATTGAATATTTTAAGCAGCATATTCCCAATTTAGCAGAAGTTTCAATAGGACATGCTTTAATCTCTGAAAGTTTGTACTTAGGGTTAGAAAATGTAGTAAATATGTACTTGCATCGACTTCAATAATATGGAAATTTTACATTCAAAAATTGTTGGAAAAGGAAGCCCTTTTTTAATTCTTCATGGATATTTAGGAATGGGTGATAATTGGAAATCCATGGCCAATGCTTTGGGAGAACATTATGAAGTTCACATGATAGATCAACGCAATCACGGTAGAAGTTTTCATTCTGAAGATTTTGATTATGAGCTCATGGCCGATGATCTTTTAAAATATGTGAATTACTATCGGCTTGAGAATTGTATTTTGTTGGGACATTCAATGGGAGGGAAAACAGCCATGTTATTTGCGGTAACATATCCACAATTGATTGACAAATTAATCATTGCAGATATCTCACCAAGAGATTATCAACCCCATCATAATGAAATTTTAAAAGCCTTAAATTCGGTTGATTTTTCCATTCACAATTCAAGAAAATTGATTGATCAAAAACTTTCCGAATACATACCAGAGATTGGAGTTCGTTCTTTTTTATTGAAAAATGTTTATTGGAAAGAAAAAGGGGTTTTGGATTTTAGATTTCACTTACAATCTTTGACAGAGAACAATGATGAAGTAGGTAAACCCTTACCTGCGTTTAGTATTTTTGAAGGAGAAACATTATTTCTGTCTGGCGGAAATTCGGAATACATCACCAAAAATGATGAACCTATCATCGATGCACATTTTCCAAATTCTCAAATTAAAATAATTCAAAATGCAGGTCATTGGTTGCACGCAGAACAACCAAAACAATTTTATGACTTGATGATGAATTTTTTAGCTTTTTAGAACTCTTTTAATTCGTTGTGAAATTAACGTGATCACTTCATAAAAAATCGTATCGGTCATCTTAGCCATATGTAAAATATCCTCTTGGCTTTTGAAAATATAGACCTGATCTCCTTCACTGCAATTGATATCCGTTGTATCGACCATAATCATATCCATACAAACATTACCAAGAATTGGAGCTTTTTGATCATGAATGGTAATGGATCCTTTACCCAAGCCTAATTTTCTTGAAATGCCATCAGCATGCCCAATTGGAATTGTTGCTATTTTGGTTGGTTTTTTCGCATAAAAATCTCTGTTGTATCCAACTGTTTCTCCTGGATTTATGGTGTGAATCTGAGAAATTACAGATTTTAAAATGAGTGAATTTTTTAATTTTGAAGTCTCTTTTTTGTCATTTCCAAAACCGTACAAACCTATTCCAACTCGCACCATATCATATTGAGCTTTCGGATAATTGATCACTCCTGATGTATTTAAAACATGTACAATGGGTTGGTATTTTAGATGATGAAATACTTTTGTTACTATTGAGTTAAAATGATCGAGTTGACTGTGTGTAAAATCTTGTTCGTTAGGATCTTCACTAGCTGCTAGATGAGATAAAATTGATGTGATTTTTACATGTTCTGATTCTTTAAGAATATTCATGATTTTGGGAACATCTTCGCTTTGAAATCCAAGTCTATTTAACCCTGTATTAAATTTTAAATGTACAGGAAACTCTTTAAGTGTATTGATGTTTGAAAAGCTCAGAAAAGCATTTAGTATTTTAAAATTGTAGAGACTAGGTTCTAGTTGATATTGTAAAATTTGATCAATATTTTGTGTTTGTGGATGCAGTACTAAAATAGGAGTTTTAATATTTGCCTTTCGTAAAGCAACTCCTTCATCACTGTAGGCAACTGCAAAGTAATCCACTTGATCTTTCAACAGTGAAGCTACTCGTACTCCGTCACTCCCATAGCCAAAAGCTTTGACAACGGCCAAAATTTTGGTGCTAGGATCTAGTTTTTTTTTAAAGTAATTTAGGTTGTGAATGATAGCGTCCCCATCAATTTCCAATACAGTTACATGATTGTTCATGAGCTTAGTCTATCCCAGATTTTGAATCTTTTTTTTCTTGAGAAACCACTGTTCTTGCTTCAAAAAAAGCAGCTCTACTCAAAGGCTCATATTCTTGAGTTTCTCCCAGAAAAACAATATCATCACTTTTTGCTTTTCTAAAACTATAGTTGGCAAGATTTCCAGTTCTTGTACAAACAGCATGTACTTTAGTTACATATTCTGCGGTTGCCATTAAAGCAGGCATGGGCCCAAATGGATTTCCTTTAAAGTCCATATCCAGCCCGGCAACAATTACACGGATTCCTTGGTTTGCTAAATCATTACAAACCGCTACTATTTCTTCATCAAAAAATTGTGCTTCATCAATTCCGACAACATCAACATCATTGGCC
>JAAZUX010000242.1 GCA_018623955.1 Flavobacteriaceae bacterium
GAAAATGACAGTCTATTTGTTACGCATGGCAAATCAGAAATTGTCAGGGACAGGACAATAGAGAACTTGTACTTACAACCCATCCAAAAGGTGATCGACTTAAAGTTGGGCGCTCTTGACAAGCTTCAACTTCTAGTTGACTTTAAATCCGAAGCCTACACCACCCTCAACAAATTAATTGCTACACTTCAAAAATATCCGGTTATTATCAACGATCCGAGAATATCGATTGTAATTTCAGGTAACCGGCCCAAACCCGAAGAATACAAAAATTATCCGCCCTACATTCATTTCGATTACCAAAGTCTGGAGAAGATTACAGAGAATGAACAGTGGAAAAAAATAGCACTGATCAGCTTAAATTTCAAAAAAATCTCCGCTTGGAATGGAAAAGGAAAGCTAACGGATACTGATCAACAAATGATTTCATCCGTAATTGCCCAAGCCCATCAAATGAACAAACCTTTCAGATTTTGGGGAGTTCCTGATTCCAAAACCGCATGGAAAGTGATGAAAGAAATGGGTGTAGATTTTATCAATACTGACTCTCCCTTGGAATCCTCGATTTACCTAAATGGCCCAAATGATCGCAAGTATTAATACACAGATGTTTAATCCGTATGTATCCTAAATTTGAGTTCGATAAAAAAAACATCCCAATCGAAAAAGTGATACAGTTGATTGACCAATAAATCTCGTGCAGTTAAATTTTAAAAACCCTTATCACTCTCCCACCACAGTTATCACCAAATTTCTTGCCCCTCCACGGTTTCTGTGTTCGCAGAGGTATATGCCTTGCCAAGTACCCAATAACAGTCGGCCGTTTTGGATGGGAATATTGACATTACTGCCCAAAAGACTGCTTTTGATATGAGAGGTCATATCGTCCGGCCCTTCGAGGGTGTGAAGAAAATAATTTGCCGACTCGGGCACCATAACATTGAAATGGGTTTCAAAATCTTGCCTGACCGTTGGATCGGCATTTTCGTTAAGGGTCAAACTGGCTGAAGTATGTTTGATAAATACATTCAACATTCCGCTCATTTGGGGCAATTCTCTACTGATGTATTCAGTGATCAGATGAAATCCCCGAGAAAATGGACTAAGCGTAATTTCTTTTTGAAAAATCATATTCCTATTTTTGATTAAATGTATACAAATAATGATTTTCTCGTCCAACATTCTTACTCTTAAAAACTATATGATTTTCCTTATGGTTGCACTATCTTCAATCAGTTGTAATGATCCATATACTCCTTTAACCATAGGCCACCGCGGTGCCAAAGGTCATGTAGCTGAAAACACCCTTCCCTCGGTTGCCAAAGCAATGGAATTGGGAGTTGATGGAATTGAGATCGATATTTTCCTTTGTAAATCCGGTGAACTGGTGGTTTTTCACGACAAAAAACTGGATCGATTAACCAACGCCCAGGGTTACATCGAAAGCTTGGAATACGATTCCATTCAAAAAATAAAAGTAATGGGGGAGCACAAAATCCCCACCCTTGATGAGGTGTTGGAATTAATCGATGGAAAAGTATTTTTAAATATTGAATTAAAAGGTGGTGGAACAGCAGAACCCACCCATAAAATTTTGACCCCCCTTTTAAAGCAAAAAAAATGGACGGCAGACCAATTCATCATATCGAGTTTTGACTGGGAGGAACTCAAACACTTCTATCGATTGAATCAAGAGGTTCCAATAGCCGTGCTGACCGGTGCTGATCCTTTAGATGCATTGCCTATAGCTCGAGAGGTAAATGCTCAAGCCATCAATCCGGATTTCAAATCCTTGAATGAAAAAAATGTCAAGAAAATACAGCAGGCAGGGTATAAGGTTTTTCCCTACACCATCAATGATCCAAAGAATATTGAAAAAATGTTTACCTTAGAAGTAGACGGGATCATCACAGATTATCCCGAGCGGGTAAAAGATGCTTTACCTCCAAACTAGATAAGCAAAGTGTAGGCAAATCCGGCCAAGGCCCCTCCGGCTAATGGTCCCAAAACAGGGATCCAAGCATAAGACCAGTCGGCGTCTTTGTTTTTTCTGGGCAACATCTGGTACATTAATCTGGGTCCAAAATCCCGCGCAGGATTTATGGCGTAGCCTGTAGTTCCTCCCAATGCCATACCGATTACCCACACCAAAATGGCTACCGGCAATGCTTGCAAGGCACCCAAACCAAAATTCTCTACGACCACACCTTCGATTTCTATATTTGGAGCTGCGATGAACATTACCCCAAAAACCAAAACAAAAGTACCGATGAATTCACTAAAAAAATTGTTTTTAAAATTCCTGATGGCAGGGCCGGTACAAAAAGTACTGCGTACCACTCCCTCGTCTTCGGTAAGACGGTAATGATCAATATAAATGAGATAGCATACCCAGCCGCCCATCATGGCTCCCAAAATTTGGGCAATGATATAGCCCGGAACCAAAGTCCAAGAAAACTTACCTGCAACAGCCAAACCAACGGTAACGGCAGGATTGAGGTGTGCTCCACTGAATTGACCTGTGATAAAAACTCCAACAAAAACTGCAAAACCCCAGGCACTGGTAATTAAAACCCAGGGGCTCTGCCCTTCGGCAATCGTATTTTTAAGAGTTACATTGGCCACCACTCCGGCACCCAATAAAAGAAGGAAAAAAGTGCCGATAAATTCCGCGATATAAGGATCAATC
>JAAZUX010000031.1 GCA_018623955.1 Flavobacteriaceae bacterium
GAAAGGGTGTCCTTCATGCGTGTAAGTCCCCAGAAGATGTCGTCTCGATCCTGACTGTTAAGAACAGTGAGTAGATTAGAGTTATTGAGATGTTTTTCAGTGTACTGCTCAATGAATTTCTGACTTTCTCCATAAACCAGTTTCCAAAGCTTGTAGGTGGTATAGGCTGCATTTTTCACCACAATGTCTTTGATCCGTTCAGAAGTTGCACCGGAAATTGCATCTGCAGATTCCGTGGAGCTTTCCGGTTGATTCATTAGTTCGTGGTACTTGATGTCCTTAAAAGGAAGATCTGCATTGGAGAGAATTTCGTTCAGTTGAAGGTATTCTTTTTGGGTAAAGGGATCGTGATCTGTTTTACTCAAAAACTCCCCCTTGGGCATTTCAAAACCCAAATACCTTCCGCTAATACTCCAATGCAAGATGATATCCAGCGGACGACATTGATTGTCAAAACAGACTCCGGTACTATAATGTTGATAAAAGCTTTTGGGCGTTCCTTCGGAAGTTTGCCTCAAAAAAAGACTGTCTCCAAATGAGATGTATTGTTCGTTTTTTAAATGAACGGACCACTGATCGCTGTTTTTTACAAAATACTGGACTTTGGGTTTCAGCAAATAACAGGAACCCAAGGCCAAAAAACAAAGCGTCAAAACATACTTAGAAACAGAAGAGGACATCAAATATTATTTACATCACAAAATTAACCGGGGACGATTGCCCCGAATTCTTTGAGTCTTTTTTTGACCAAACCGGGAGCAATTCTGGCAGGCGTCACACCTTCTTCAATGGACAAGGAGGCGGTGACTGCTGCGGCTTGCCCCATCCCCATACAGGATGCCTGTACGCGAAGCGCTGAGTTGGCCAAGCGATCACTACTCAAACAACGACCGGCAACCAAAAAGTTTTCACTGTTTTTTGGAATCAGTGCCCGCATGGGAATGGACGCTACTGTATTGGGTTTTAGAAATTCTTGATAAATGGATTTGCCGTCACGGTGAAGATCTACCGGGTAAAAACTGTAGGATAGGGCATCCTCATGTAAACGTCCAGACACATAATCTTCTTTTGTGATTTTATACAAACCGTCAATTCTGAAGGTTTCCCGAACAGCTGTTTCCGTTTTCATGGAAGTAATCCTGATGTTTTCGCAACCGGGAAGCTCGCGTAATTCTCGGATCAACTGCAGCAGATTCTGACGACCTTTTTGATTGGCCACAGTGTGTGTTTCTGAAGTTGTAGAGTCGGCACCATAGACATAGACATAACCGTAAGGAACAAAGGTGTTTTCACCGGTTTTTCTGATTTGAGAGGTCAGCATATTCTGATGCAGGGCCCTGTGGTATCGTTTGGGAATTTTGGATAAATCCAATTGGTCAAAATCGTAGCCGCCCATACTGTAAACGAGAGAACCGGGTTGGGTTTCTTTTTCTCTAAGTACATTATACCCCGCCATAGAGGCGATCAAGGCATTGCCTGTACAATCAATCAATTGCTTGGCCGAAATAAGTGTTTTGACGCCCTTTCCTGTGCTTTCTACCAGCCATTTCCCATTTTCAAACTTAACCGAAGTGGGGGTTTCGTAATAGCGTATGTCTACTCCCGCCTCGAGGCATTTTTCTTCGGCCAACATGACATAAATTGCAGGATTGACTGCAACCTGATGTTTCCAATGTGATTTGGGTATTTTTGAAAAGTCGGGCAATTGGTCTCCATTGAGTTCTACGGCATCCAAAACCAATTCCCAACCGATCCCACTGATGATTTGTTCTCCCCATGCATGAAAAATACCCGGAAAAGACACTCCCCCGGTGGTGGTGCATCCACCCAATTGACTTCCACTTTCTATCAGAACCGTTTTTGCACCTGTCCTGCCGGACTGGATAGCGGCAATGGTCCCGGCGGTACCTCCTCCCACTACCAGTATATCGGTCGAAATATTTTGTTTTTTGGTTTTATAAGGTTCAACCAATCTTTCTGTATTAGATAATGAGGGTGTTACCATTCCAAGAGAGATTGCTCCCATGGATTTTAACATTGATCTTCTTTTCATTTTATGATGGTTTTTATTCATCGCCATTTTAACTACGCTATATCTTTCCAGTTGAATAGTTAAATTATTATTTAACATTTACCAAATATATTTTTTTTTGCTTAGTTAAAAAAAGTAAGAAAAAAAGAGCCTGTTGTCTAATGAAATGAAGACAATAGGCTCATTGATTAAACCCATTAGTTGGTGTGTAGGATGCTGATCTTCAGGTTTTATATACAACCAACAGACCAACTCTACACCACTCAGCTCTTCTAAACCATTAGTTATACTTCCATCTTAGTCCGAAGAAAAACCGCATGCCTTGGTTGGAGGTATATACATAGGTTGGGTCAAAAGTCAAAGCGTAGGGATTGTCAGCAGTGGGTAAAGCATTTCCGGTGCCATCAAAGGCCACCTGTCGATCAAAGGGATCAAAAGAACGCGCAATACTATTCCGAGGAGGGGTAAAGTTTAAAATATTTTTGATCCCTCCATAGGATTCTACCGAGTTGTTCCAAATTTTTGTGAGTTGTATGTTGAGAATGCTAAAGGGATCGGAGTAGGAGGGTCTGGGGTCTAGGTCTCCCAAGGTTGGTAATCTCAATGCTCCGGTGAAGGTTCCCGTAAAATCAAGGATTAGATCATTGGGGATCCATTTTTTTTCAACTTTCCATACCCCCTGAAATCTTTCGGTAAGGTAGGGCATGGTTTTGATCCCATTCTCTTTAGTATAGGTGTCGATGTAGGTTGCCCCGAGGTTGACTCTGAGCCCCCCCTGTGCCAATAAATTCGCATTCAGAGAAAGGCCATTAGAGATTGATCTTCCATCGAGGTTGTCGTAAATAATTTTGTTGGGATCTGTGTCGTAGTCAGGAATGATTTTATTGGAGAAGTGGGTGGTAAACAGACTCAAGTCAAAATCGATGATCGCTCCTTTTTTCAGGAAAAACTTTTGGAAAAAATTGAGGTTGCCATTCCATGATCTTTCAGGATTCAGATCGTCCAAAAGCACCACTTCACGCGCTCCCGTAAGTGCAGCGTGTTGTTCCGTAAAAACCTGAGTAACGCGATATCCCGTTCCGGTACTGAGTCTCAGGGTCGAGCTTTTGTCATCGTTGTTGATTTTGTAATTGATCCGAGGGGTAAAAATGTTTCCATGAATGGAATTACGGTCGTATCGAAACCCCAAAAGCAAGGTGTTATTGGCATTGATTTGGGTTTTATTTTGAATGAATATTCCGGGCAGATGGGTTATGGATGCTTGGTTTTGTAGTGAAAGATCATTGAAAGTAGCCGTGGTATCATCGTCGTAACGGGTGTATCTGTAGGCCAGACCCAACAGTAACTCATTGTTTGCAATGTTTTTATTCCATATCATTTGCCCAAAACCTATGGTCTGATCGGCATTAAATAGGGTATTGCCATAGGCCGAATTTTGATTGTGATCATTGAAACTGAATTGGAATGTAAGATTTTTGTTGAATTGGTATTTTCCAAAAAGTTCAAACCTGCGGGTGTAAATACTCTCTCCATAGACAGTGTCTCCACCCCGATGTATGGGCAACCAATTCATTTGACCTCCCCATCGATCCTCGTAAACAAAACGCGTAGCGATTGAATACTTATTGGCATGATTAAACTTGTTAAAAATCGAAATGCGGTTTTGCAAGGTCAAGTCAGTGAATCCGTCTTCATTTTTATCGATTGGATTGGAATAGTTAAAATAGTTTACCCCCAACAAGGCTGTGGTTTTTTTGGACAAGGAGTATTTGTATGCCAAATCCGTATTGACCTCTCCCCAACCTGAGACAAAAGAGTCTACGGCAAGTTTTGCGCTGTTTTCGGGTAACTGGGTTATTAAATTAATGACCCCTGCAACGGCTTCAGATCCAAAGAGTGTTGAGGCGGGGCCCTTTACGATTTCGATCCGCTCAATCAGGGCTTGGGGGATCCCCGAAAAGCCATATACGGTGGAGAGACCACTGACGATGGGAAGCCCATCAATCATAACCATAGTGTAGCTTCCCTCTTGGCCGTTGATGCGAATTTCTCCCGTACTACAAATGCTACAGTTCAGTTGGGGTCGGATACCATTCACATTTTCCAGCGCTTCAAAAACCGTAGCGGTGGGGTTGGCTCTAAAGAAAGTTTGACCATAAACCTCAACGGGTACCGGACTGTCGAGTTTGGATATGGGTTTTAGGGTTCCCGAAACCACCACTTCCTCTAGTTTATTATCCCATTCCAACTCGATAATTCCCAAGTCGGTTGTCTTTGAACTGATCTTTTTTATCTGTGATTTGTGACCTAAATAGGAGATGACCAGTTGTGGGTTTGCTATATTTGAGACATAGATTGTAAATTGACCTTCTGCGTTGGTAGTAACTCCCGAGTTTTTTCCTATCACAAAAACAGAGGCAGATGAAAGCGGTTGGCCCTCAGAAAAGACTTTACCCGTAACGATAAAATCTTGAGCATTGACCATTTGTGTAAAAATGAAAATAAAAATGAAATTTAAACGCATGCAATAGTTTTATACTGCAAAACTAATTCATTAGTTTTACACTGCAAAACACTTTGATAAAAATCAACGAAGAATGTTCATTAAATATCAGCGGATTAATCTAAATTCAAGCTTGTGAAATACATTGTTTGTGAAAAACCAAGAGAGTTTCTCTTGAAAGAAAAAGAAGCTCCGGTTAGAAAGGAAAATGAAGCCTTATTGCAAATCAATAAGGTTGGTATTTGTGGTACCGATTTGCATGCATATGCGGGTAATCAAGCTTATTTTGAGTATCCAAAAATATTGGGCCACGAATTGGCCTCTCAGGTTATGGACATAGGCGAAAATGACAAAGGCATAAAGATAGGGGACAAGGTAGTGGTGATGCCATATGTTAGCTGTGGTGTATGCTTTGCATGCAACAAGGGAAAGACTAATTGTTGTGAAAATATTACCGTTTTAGGTGTTCATGCCGATGGAGGTATGCAAGAACAAATTTCAGTACCGATAGACGTATTGTTGCCGGCTAATCATTTATCCTATGATCAAATGGCCATTGTTGAGCCATTGGCCATTGGCGCACATGCCATTCGAAGGTCAGGAATTGTAACCGATGAAACTGTGGCCGTGGTTGGCTGTGGTCCTATAGGGATTGGAATTATGAAGCTGGCACAAATTGCTGGTGCCAAGGTTATTGCTTTGGATACGAACACCCAACGTTTGAATTATGCTAAAGATAAAATAGGTGTTGATCATGTGGTGAATGCGGGGGACAATGCCCTCAGAGAAGTAACCGAAATTACCAATGGAGATTTGTGTGCTGTCGTATTTGATGCATCCGGTAATAAAAATGCTTTAGAGGCATGTCCCGATTATATGTCACATGGTGGAAGATTTGTATTGGTGGGACTATCCAAAGGAGAATTGACGTATTTACATCCAAAAGTACATGCCAAAGAAATGACTTTATTGTGTAGTAGAAATGCTACTCAAGAAGATTTTGAGCATGTTATGAGTATCTTGGATCAGTTTCCTACGTCATCATTTATTACTCACAATGTTCAATTTATTGAAATGATAGAACATTTTGACAGTTGGTTGGATCCCGCAACAGGCGTAATCAAAGCAATGGTAAATTTTAAATAACAAACAATTAAACTTGACCAATCAATGCGTAAATGGGGTACATTTGGAGAAATAATGGGACGATTGTCACCCCAAGATTTTTTAAGATTTTCCTAAGTCAATGATTTATATTGTAAAAGATCGTTATGAAAAAAACAATAGAGAAGGAGAACTATCTTAAGACCATCTATAAGATGCAAGAAAAAGGTAAGTCCGTTACTGTTACTTCGCTGAGTCAATATTTTAGTGTCAGTAAATCAACTGTCTCCAATATGATCAAGAAATTGGTTGTAATGGAGTTAATTGATACCCAACCCTATAAGCCAATACTTCTCACACCTATGGGCAGAGAAAAAGCCTCAGAGATCATTCACAAGCACCGATTGATTGAGCTTTATTTAGTAGAAAAGATGAATTTTGATCTGGACGAAGTTCATGAGATTGCCGAAGAGGTTGAACACATCAAGAACACTAAATTTTTCAAACGAATTCAGGAGATATTGGGCGACTGCGATGTTGATCCACACGGATCGATTATCCCCAAGCAGAATTATTAATTCATTAGTTTTGCCAATAATTCCTTTGGCCAATTTTGATAGGTAATCGGCCGTACCCACCGGTAAATTGATTCGGGGCCTACGGCTGTAAATCTGCTGTCTGAAGCGGCAGGATATGGCCCTCCATGCGTCATGGCTGCTGACACCTCAACACCGGTTGGAACGTCGTTAAAAAGCAATCTTCCAACTTTGGATTTAAACGCCTGAATCAAGGGTTCAATCAGTTCGTAATCATCAGCTTGCGCAAAAATTGAACCTGTCAATTGCCCCTCTAAATGTTTTATGACTTGTTCGATTTCTTGGAGATTTTTACATTTTACAACCAAGGAAAAAGGGCCGAAGACTTCTTCCTGAAATTGAGGATTTGCGATGAACTGATCTCCGCAAATCATGGAGAGTTTTGGATGAACAAGGTTGTCATCCAATTGATCTTTATGGGCTTGAATTTCAACGGTTTCTTTTAGACCATTGATTTTATCACTTTGTTTGATATAATTTTTTTTCAGGTCAGGATGAATCATGCATTGATGATCTGTGTGGTTTAAGGCCTTGTTCAATTCTTTTATAAATGCATCGGTATGTTCCCCATCTACCGTCAACAGCAGTCCGGGTTGTGTGCAAAATTGACCGGCTCCGAGTACAATGGAACCGGCGATCTTTTGCGCCATTTGTTGAGTTCCTTTTTCCAAAGCCCCCGCTGTGATCGCAATGGGGTTGATACTGCCCATCTCTGCAAAAAAGGGGATGGGATCACGTCTTTTTAAAACGGATTCGTTTAGGGCACTTCCTCCGGAAAAACTGCCCGTAAATCCTACTGCTTTGATCTTAGGATGTTTGACCAATTCGTGAGACAGTTCATGCGATTTGGAATTGAGGTTTGAAAATACTCCATTGGGCATTCCGGTTTTCTGAGCTGCTTTGATGATCGCGGCGGATACCATTGCACCGGTGCCACTGTGCATGGGATGTGATTTTACAATGACGGGGCAACCCACTGCCAGTGCACTGGCGGTATCCCCTCCTGCGGTAGAATAAGCTAAGGGAAAATTACTGGCACCAAAAACGGCAATTGGCCCCAAGGGTAGGTGAGTTTTGCTTAAACTCGGTTTTGGGATGGGGGTTCTTTCCGGTATTGCCGCCTCGTTGATGTTCTTTCTCCAATCCTCGGTTTCAATTGTTTTTGCAAACAACTGAAGTTGAAAAATGGTCCTGCCGCGTTCTCCCATCGCTCGGCCTTGGGGTAAACCGGTTTCTCGACAATAGATGTCAATTAAAGCATCGCCCAGATTTAAAATTTCATCTGCAATGGCATTTAAAAAAGAAGCCCTTTGAGCACCCGACAGCTCCCTGTAAATTGGAAAAGCTGCATCTGCCAAAGCCACCGCTTCCTCTAATTCCTCGGATGTGGCTTCTACAAATAGGGTGTCATTTTCAATATTTTTTAGGGGGTCAATGGTCTTGTAGTTTACCTTTCCAAGTCCTGACAATTTATCTCCAATAAAATTTTTCCCACTGATTTCCATATCCTTAAAATTATGCAACGGGGTTGGTTAATGTTCCAATTTTTTCAATCTCAATACTGACTACATCGCTCAAGGCCAAGGTGAAATCTGCAGGAGGGACGATACCAGTTCCGGTCATCAGAAAGGCACCATCAGGGAAAGAGCTTTCCCTAAAAAGGTAGTCCACCAGTTCCTGTGGTTTTCTTTTCATTCGGTCGGTTGAAATGCTTTCCTGAAAAACAACAGTCCCTTGTCTTTCTATGGTAAGTTCAATTTTCAAAGGCTGATCCACTGGTTTTTCAGGCACATAAATACAAGGACCCAAGCTGGCACAACCGTCATAGGTTTTGGCTTGTGGCAAATACAAGGGGTTTTGCCCCTCGATATCTCTAGAGCTCATGTCATTGCCAATACTGTAGCCAACTATTTTCGCATTTGATGTGGCAAAAAGGGTAAGTTCCGGCTCGGGAACATTCCAAGAAGAGTCTCTTCTGATTCGTACAGCTTCACCGGTACCGGAAATCC
>JAAZUX010000243.1 GCA_018623955.1 Flavobacteriaceae bacterium
AACCAAGTAATAATCCCCTCCAATGCTCTCCAGTTTTCCGTTTTTTCTCAGCTCGGCAGAGACCGTTAACAAGTCAATGGGTTGAGAGTTTTGAAACAAACTAAAAATAGATTCGAAAATATTTTGATGCGCCGTTTTGTAAAAAGCTTCCGGCTCAAGTAGGTCAATCACCTCATCTACACCTTTCTTATCAATAAGCATAGCCCCCAATACAGCCTCTTCCAGTTCGATGGCCTGAGGGGGTAATTTCCCCTGCTGGAGGCTGATTACTGTTCCTGAGGATGGTTTACTGGATGGTATGGGTTTGCTTTTTTCCATGTGTGCTAATGTAAGCGGTTTACTTGGTATACTTTAAAAAAAAATGCAAGATTTATCTTACAGAGGTAAACAAATGGGTTGTTGATAAAAAGTTAAACTTGTTGATAAGAACAAAACAGTGAGTGCAGCCTAACCTTGGAAGGTTCCCATATTCGAAAATTTGGCTCTTCTGGCTTCGATCAGTTGATCGCTGTCCATTTTATCGAGTGTTCTAAAAGCATCAATCATTTGTTTTTTAACCGTTTGAAAAACCTTGTCTCGGTCATAGTGCGCTCCTCCAAGAGGCTCTTTGATGATTTTATCAATCAATTTGGATTTCAACATATCATCTGCAGTGAGTTTTAAGGCCTCGGCAGCAATTTCTTTGTGTTCCCAACTTCTCCAAAGGATGGACGAACAGGATTCGGGAGAAATGACAGAGTACCAAGTATTTTCCAACATATAAATCAGATCTCCAACGCCAATTCCCAAAGCACCACCGGAAGCCCCCTCCCCAATGATGGTGACGATGATGGGGGTTTTGATAGAAAGCATCTGATAGATATTGTTGGCAATGGCTTGACCCTGACCCCGCTCCTCGGCTCCCAGTCCAGGATAGGCGCCGGGAGTATCGATTAAGGAGATGATGGGGATTCCAAATTTTTCGGCTGTCTTCATCAATCGAAGCGCCTTGCGGTACCCCTCAGGTTTGGCCATCCCAAAGTTTCGGTATTGTCTTGTTTTGGTGTTGTATCCTTTTTGTGTTCCTATGAACATAAAAGTCTGGTTGTCTATTTTTCCCAATCCTCCCACCATAGCTTTGTCATCTGCAAAATTTCTGTCACCATGCAGTTCCAAAAAGCTATTACCACAAAGCGCGTTGATGTAATCCAATGCATAAGGTCTGGAAGGATGACGGGACAACTGCACCCGCTGCCAGGGAGAAAGATTACCATAAATATTTTTCTTGGTTTCCTCCAGTTTTTCCGTCAGAAGTTTACAAGTTTCAGTAACATCAACACTACTTTCGTCACCTATGGCTTGACATTTGGCAATTTGTTCTTGAAGTTCTTTTACGGGAAGTTCAAAATCTAAATATTCCATTCGTACATATCTCTGGCACAAAATTAATAATATTCGTGGATCAGTTGTAAAAATTTAGGTTTTAGTTGGCCTCTTACCTTCTGGCCCTCTGAAGTAAAAAGATAGCCAAACCACCAAAGATGAAAATGGGGAGCCAAGCTCCCAGAAAAGGAGAAAAGTTTGACTTATTGACCAAGACCGAAACTATTTTATCAAAAAAGATAAAAAGGAAACCTAAGAAAATACCAAAGGCCAAATTTACCCCCATCCCTCCTCTCCTTTTAAAAGAGGAAACGGAGACACCAATCAGCGTCAAAACAAAAGCTGAAAACGGTAGACTCCATCTTTTGTGCCTGACCAACAGATGACTGTTGATCATTACAGAGCCACCCTCTCGTTCTTTTTTAATGAATTCATTGAGTGGTGAAAAAGTCAAGGTTTCTGCTTTGTAATTCACAGGAGCCAGATCATCAATTTTAAAATCAAATAAAGTATCCAATCGGCTCCTTCTCAGATAAATTTCTCCATCATCGGTGAAGGATCTCCTGACATAGGCAGAGAGCCTAAAAATGCTGTCTTTCTCTACCCAACGAATACTGCTGGCTTGAATCTTAAAAGTCATCATATTTTCTTCAAAATGCTCCAATGTAAAATTGTTGGCACTTTTTCGAATGGGGTCATAACTACTTACAAAAATATACTCTTTAGGGTTGATTTGTTTGAAGAGGTTCTTGGTTTGACGTTCATTTTTTTTGGCGATGTATTTGTATTGAAATGCATTGAAGCTGGAGTTGGACTTGGGGACGATAAACATTCCAGCAAAAAAAGCAAACAGGGCGATGATTCCTGCCGAAACCAAATAAGGTCTTAAAAATCGAGTAAAGGAAATCCCCGAACTCAGCAGAGCAATAATTTCAGTGTTATTGGCCAGTTTTGAGGTAAACCATATCACCGCCAAAAAAAGAAATATAGGAAAGAGCAAATTGCCAAAGTACCATGTGAAATCCAAATAATAATTAAGGATGGCTTGAGTGGGCACCTCATTTTCCTTGAACTTATCAATTTTTTCGGCCATGTCCACCATGATCCCTATGGGAATAAACAGCAAGATCATCACCACAAAAGTGGAGAGGTATTTTTTGATGATATACCAGTCGATGATTTTCATCCTACAATCGATTGTCCATTTGACGACACATTTGATTTTTCCATGAGGTAAAATCACCCGCTAAGATATGCTTTCTGGCCTCTCTTACCAACCACAGATAAAAACTAAGGTTGTGGAGGGTGGCGAT
>JAAZUX010000244.1 GCA_018623955.1 Flavobacteriaceae bacterium
ACCGCTTTGGCCAGTTCTATTCATGAACCTACAGTCACCACGTCAATGTCTTTGGCTTCCCCTCTGCCGAGTAAATGGTCGCGAACAAAACCGCCTACCAGATAACTCTCAAGGGACAAATTGTCCGCACAGCGGGCCAAGGCTTGAAACACCTCTTTTTGAAGAACAGTATGGAAGTCTTTGTTTAACATGATTAGGATCTCAAAAGGGATATTTCCCCCGACGGTTCAATTTTTATGATTCTTGAAGGCTGTGGGTTGACTTTGTCCTTGTCCAACTCAATGATATGGTCAACACCGGTTATAATTTCCGTATCAATATCTGAGAATTTTTGAGGGTGAGTAGCACCGCTGATGTTGGCCGAAGTAGATATCAATGGTTTTCCAAATGCTTTAATCAATGGGGTACAAAAATGATGATTTACGATTCTGATGGCTACTGTATTTTCATGAGCAATAGCATTTTGTGCTAGGCCTTTGGGATTGTTGTAAATCACAGTGGTCGGTCTGTGGTCATTAATGTAATAATCTAGTTGTGGAGGTAAATCATCAATGTGTTTTTTGAGCATCTCAATATCAGATACCATGCATACCATGGCCTTGCTGTCAGGTCTTTTTTTTAAATCATATACTTTTCTTACAGCTTCGGAATTGGTAGCGTCACAAAGAATACCCCATATGGTATCAGTAGGGGCGAGGAGCACCTTTCCGGCTTCCAGAATTTTGATGATCTGTTTCATTGATGGAACAAAAATAGGGCTTTCTCTTAGCTTGATCAATATTAAAATCCCTTAGAAAACAATTCGCGCCAAAATGGGATTAATACTTTTAGGATTTCTCTTTTGGAGGAGTCGATAAAACTCAACAAATACAATTCAACTGTCTTGTGGAATTTTAACCATCGGTGTGCCCATTTTTTATTATTTCCCAAAAAATGCTTTTCAATGTAAATGTGGGTGGATTTAATGACGGCTGCTTTGGTCTTTATTTTGGTTTCTAAATTACTACGGGACGAAACTCCGTGAGAGTGGAGGCATTCCCATTCATTAAGTAAAACCCTACTGAGTTTTGCTTCAGCAGCTCTTTTGGATAAATCAATGTCTTCACAATACATCCAAAACCGATCGTCCCAGCCTCCGATCAAATCAAAATGTTCCTTGTGCATCATCACAAAGGATCCTGAAATCCATTGGGGAAAGGCGATGGGGTTTTTGGCCATTGCCTTTTTGGTTTGGTCGGGATGCAAAATCAATCGTTCCAGAGATCGCAGTAGTCCCGCACTGTTCCACACATTGGGAAAAATACCATAGGGATGGGTGTTTTTTCCGCTTTCACTCAATTGTTTGATGGTGATCAAATGAAAGTCGGGATGTTGATCACAATAGGGGATCAAAGTCTGCAAACAGTCTTTGGGCAGTCGCGTATCGGGATTAAGAAACAACAGCCATCGGTTTGAGATATTTTGGGCTCCCAGATTACAGGCCGCAGCAAAACCGGCATTGGTGTCATTTTTAATCCACTCTACCCAAGGGAATTTTTCCATAAAACTTTCGAGCACTCCATCGTCGGAGCGATTGTCTACCACAATTACCTTCTCTGCCTTTTCTGTTTGATGGTCAAGACTTGACAAGCAGCCTTCTAGTTTAGGCCATGAACGGTAGTTGACAATAACAATGGCGAGATCGAGCATAATTCTGTTAGCCTTATACGGCTACATCATGTTCTCTTAGCGCATTGTTCAAGGAGGTCTTTTTATCCGTACTTTCTTTTCTTTGACCAATGATCAAAGCACAAGGTACCTGATAATCTCCTGCGGGGAAAGTTTTGGTATAACTTCCGGGAATGACCACGGATCTTTCGGGAACCACTCCACGGTATTCGACCGGGCTTTCTCCCGAAACATCAATTACTTTAGTAGAGGCGGTGATGACTACATTAGCTCCCAATACAGCTTCTTTTCCAACTCTGGCTCCCTCTACCACGATACACCTTGATCCAATAAAAGCGTTGTCTTCGATGATCACAGGAGCAGCTTGAAGGGGTTCTAACACTCCTCCGATGCCTACACCACCACTGAGGTGTACATTTTTTCCAATTTGAGCACAACTGCCCACAGTTGCCCAGGTATCCACCATGGTTCCTGCATCAACATAGGCACCGATATTCACATAGCTGGGCATGAGAATGACTCCGCTGGAAATATAGGCTCCGTGTCGAGCGATGGCATGCGGAACGACCCGAATTCCTTTTTCTTTATACTCTCTTTTCAGAGGCATTTTGTCGTGAAATTCCATGGGACCAGCTTCCAAAGTCTCCATCTTTTGGATGGGAAAGTAGAGTACTACTGCTTTTTTGACCCATTCGTTGACTTGCCAACCCCCATCGGTGGGACTTGCTACTCGCAATTTTCCGGTGTCTAATTGACGGATGACTTCTCTTATGGCTTCCTGGGTTTCACTTTTTTCGAGTAATGATCGATTTTCCCATGCGGACTCTATGATGCTTTGCATATTATTTTTTTTCAAAAATACTCAATTCAGTAGTTTTAATCGCCATAATTGTCTTCTCAAAAAAAGTATATTTGCATACACAATGGGGGTACTGATTGGAATTGATTTCGGAAAAAAACGCACAGGATTGGCTCATACCGATGCTGAGCAAAT
>JAAZUX010000245.1 GCA_018623955.1 Flavobacteriaceae bacterium
GATGATGTTGCTGATTGGCCTGTGATTATGGCTACCTCTATCCTCGCGATGATTCCACCTGTAATTGTTGTTGTGGGTATGCAGAGACTCTTTATTCGAGGCTTGGTAGATAGTGAAAAATAGAATATATTAAATAATATTAGGATTAAATATGGCTACAGTTTCCCTTAAAAATGTCAAAAAAAGTTTCGGTTCAACAGAAGTTATCCAAGGCATCTCAACTGACATTAAAAATGGTGAATTTATCGTAATTGTTGGGCCCTCAGGCTGCGGTAAATCGACTTTACTAAGGATGATTGCTGGTTTAGAGACTGTTACAGAGGGAGAAATTTTTATTGATAGTGAATTTGTTAATGAGAAAGAACCCATGGATAGAGATATTGCTATGGTTTTTCAAAACTATGCGCTCTACCCACATATGTCCGTTCGCCAAAATATGGGGTATGGCCTAAAGATAGCCAAAATGCCAAAAGATCAGATTGAAACCAAAGTAGTTGCAGCTGCAAAATTACTTCAACTGGAAACATTGCTTGACCGAAGACCTAAACAACTTTCGGGAGGACAACGTCAGCGAGTTGCAATGGGTCGGGCGATTGTGCGCGAACCAGCTGTATTCTTATTCGACGAACCTTTATCAAACCTTGATGCAAAACTACGAGTTCAAATGCGACTGGAAATCCGAGAGTTACAAGAAAAACTAGGAGTAACATCTCTTTACGTAACTCATGACCAGGTCGAAGCAATGACTATGGCAGACCGGATGATTGTAATGAGAGCTGGTGTTGCTGAACAAATTGGTACGCCGCTTGAGGTATATGAAACGCCGAGCTCAGTATTTGCAGCACAATTTATTGGAAGTCCTGCGATGAACATTATTGAGGGAAGTGTCAACAATCAAGAGACATATATTCATGACTCAAAGATTGGGCCAGGACCAAAGGAAAATATTTCTGTGAAAATTGGGCTGAGACCCGAACATTTGATTCTTGACCCCAAGGGTCCGATTGAAATGACAATCCAGAACTCTGAGCCGCTAGGAGCAAACACACTTTTGCATGGAAAGCTAACATCAACAGATGATGCTATTACAGCAAGCATTCCGGGTGTCTACTCTCCTGAAAAGAAGAATACTAAAAAATGCTTTTCTGTAGATCCTGACAACATTCACTTGTTTGATTTGACAAGCGAAAAGCGATTAAAAGTATAAGTTTTGTATTAAGCAATAAATTAATCAGGAGAACTTCTCCTTAACAACTCCTATTCTTCATCTAGTCTTTATATATTTAATCTACAATGTTGTCAATGTATTCAAAATTACTTATCTCTCTCACGTTGATTATGTATTCAGTTGGATCATCTGCTAACCAAACTTTAGATGGCACATCTCCAAATTCGATGCCAGTCGTTAACTATGTTGATCTGGATCGTTTTATGGGCGATTGGTATGTTATTGCCAATATTCCAACATTTCTTGAAAAAGATGCATACAATCCTCTAGAAAATTATAAGCTCGAAAACGATGGAACTATTTCAACCACGTTTACTTTTAATAAAGGTAGTTTGGATGGTCCCGAAAAGATATATCGCCCCCGCGGTTTTGTGACTGATAAGGAAACGAATGCAATCTGGGGTATGCAATTCATTTGGCCAATAAAGGCTGATTACAGAATTGTTTATTTGGATGACAACTATCAACAAACCATTATTGGAAGAAATAGTCGAGATTATGTTTGGATTATGGCGAGAACACCAACTATCTCTGAAGATGATTACTCAAAATTGGTCGATTATATTGTCTCACTAGGTTACGATATAAGCGACCTGCAAAAAGCAACTCATGCCAATAATGATCAATAAAGTGAGGCTTCTCTTTAGTAGGTTAGCTCCTTAAAATTTTTTCCATCGATTTGCCCTTTGCAAGCTCGTCGATCATTTTATCTAAGTATCGAATTTCTTTAAGGGTGGGCTCTTCAATATCCTCTACCCTAACGCCACAAACAACACCTTGAATCAAGGCTCGTGAGGGATTTAACTGAGGAGCCTCTTGAATAAAGGTTTCAAAATCAATTTCTTTTTGGATTTGATTATTTAACTCATTTTTACTGTAACCAGTTAGCCAACAAATAATCTGATCAACTTCTGAGTTAGTGCGCCCTTTTTTTTCCGCTTTAGAAATGTAAAGCGGATAAATACTTGCGAAGCTCATTTTATATATTCGATCTGCTTGAGACATGCCGATAGTTTCAAAAAAGATAAATATGATTCTACATTAACTTATGGTTTTCAAATCGAAAGACTTGAATGATGTTTTTGTCTATCTGAAAACAAGACAGCTCAAAATTAAAATACTAATTTCCAAAAGCTTTACAAACTTTTTTAGAGATAGTTAACAAAACTTTTAGATAATTTTTTATATTATCTTCAGTAAATCTATTTACAAGACCCGATAATGATATTACACCGATTAATTCATTTTCACGTCCCAAAACAGGAATTGAAATACCTGCAATATCAGGGTCTCGCTCACCAAGACTAATATAGTATCCCTGTTCTTGAATAATTTTAGACTGAGATGTTTCAGGACTAACAAACGCTTCTAATACTTTCCCAGAAGAACCAACATTGAGCGGAGTAATTTCTCCTTCATCGATATGATAAC
>JAAZUX010000246.1 GCA_018623955.1 Flavobacteriaceae bacterium
AACTGCTTGATGAGAGTAATCGGCAGGCATCCATTCTGTTCCTTTTTTGTGGTTTAAAGAGGCTTTTATGGCCCACTTATCGCCAAGTTTTGTCGCAAGTCTAACTCCAATGTCTGTAAACATGTTTTGACCTGCTACTTCTTGATCGGTTACCCCGGTTCTGTAGTAAGCACTTATACCTTCGTGTTCAAAAGGATTTTTACTGTTCAAAAACATGATTCCTTTATAGGCATCAGCTCCATACAATGCAGAGGCTGGACCCGGAATTACCTCAACGCTTTGAACATCAAGTTCGTTTAGACCAATCAAATTCCCCATTGCAAAACCAAATAATGGAGACATATTGTTCATCATATCAACTAGGGTTACAAAACCTTCATTGTAAACTGTAGCAAAACCACGGGTAACTACTTGATTTAAAAACAGACCTCCTTGTTGAAGTTGAATACCTTTGACGTTTTCTAAACCGTTAAAAAAGTCGGCAGAGGGGGTTTGTTGGATTTGTTTTGCACTAAATTTTTCTACGGTAATTGGGGATTCGAAAATCCGCTGTGCAAATCTGGATGCAGCAACAACGATCTCGTCCAGTGAGTCACTACCGGGAGCAAGTGAAATGTTCATCGCAGCGTCAGCCGAAGTCACTTCAATTGACTTGGTTGCAAAACCCAAATAGCTTACTTCTAAGGTAATGGGAAGCTCTTCTTCGGTAGTGATGGTGAAGTTTCCATCAAAGTCAGCTGAAACTCCAGTGTAAGTGCCTTTTACAACAATGTTTACACCCGGAAGTGGCTGATTTGTTTCTTCGTCGACAACAGTACCGTTGATCGTTGTCTGGGCGTGAATAACATTTAACAAGAGCATAGCACCCATTAAAATTATCCCTTTAAATAGCGTTTTTGTTTTCATTAAATTATTGTTTTAGGTTTGATATAGTCAGTATAGCATTAGGGTATATGAAAGCCCGACTTTGGTTTTATGGCCAAATATACTACTTTTCGAATAAAACGGTCTTAGGGTCTTCATGCCAGCCCTTATATTTGGCAGCATACATTTTCTCTACATTCCCCCTTTTGATCTTTAAAGTGGGGCCCAAAATCTTGTTTTGCTCCGTCCATTGCTTCTTGGCCAAGACCAAGGTAGAGATTTTTTTATAATTTTCCAGGTCTGCATTGATTGCTGCCAGTTTTTCCTCCAATAGGACGGTGAGTTCCTCTTTGGGAAGTGCTTTTCCTATTTCTGACAATTGTGCCAAAGCGATGGGTTGGGGTAAACCCAAACCTGTAATACAGACTTCCTCCAACTCCTTGAGGGTTCCAAAGTAATTTTCCAAAGTTAGGGGTTCGATAAATTTCCCTTTAGAGGTTTTAAAACTGTCGGCCACCCTACCGGTAATGTAGAGATAATTGTCTTTGTCCAAATAGCCTTTATCTCCCGTGTGGAGCCAACCATCTACAAGAGTTTCTTTTGTCATTTTTTCATTTTTGTAATATCCATCCATTACAAAAGGACCTCGCATGAGAACTTCTTCGGTTTTGGGATCTATTTTGACCTCTACTCCACACTGTGGTTTCCCTACAGAGTCTAATTTTTCGAAGTCTCGGCCATCTACTTGGGTACAAATGGCACAATTTTCCGTCATGCCATAACCATTGGTGATGTAGATTCCAATTTTTCTAAACCATTCGATCTGCGTAACGGGGATGGGAGCTGAGCCGGAAACAGTGGATCTTGCACGGGTCAATCCAAGGTTCTTTTTTAACTTCTTTTTGATCAAACCGGAAACCAAGGGGATTTTGAGAAAGAGGTTCAATTTTTTTTGAGGCACTTTTGCCAAGATGCCCAATTGGAATTTGGTCCATATTCTTGGGGCTGCAAAAAATACATGCGGCTGGATGTCTTTTAAATTTTGGGCAAAGCTGTCTATGGTTTCTACAAAAGAGAGTGATCCGCCAAAACGCATACACACGTGCTCTACTACCACCCTTTCAACAATATGATTGAGGGGGAGATAGGATATAAAATCATTATTTCCGGAAAAATCGATCTTGAGTGGATTGACCTGTTCGGTAATGATTTTGGTTGAATCCAATGTCAAATAAGACAATTCTACTCCTTTGGGATTACCCGTAGTACCCGAGGTAAATATAATGGTCCACAGATCGGAAAGTTTTGGAACATGTGTTTCTTGTAAGGGTTGGTGTCGGTTGATAAAATCAAACCACTCTTCTCCTCTGTCAACGGCAGTGCAACCCTTGTAGTGGGGGAACCTGATCATTGGAAAGTCCTCCGGAATATGACTTCCTATATCATCCCAAGTCTCAATTTTCCCGACAAACAGAAGGTCAACATCACCAAAATCGAGTAAATTTTTTAACTCTTCTCCCTTGAGAGAGGGGAAAAAAGGAACGGAAACATAGCCTGCCATCATGATGGCCATATCGGCAATGATCCATTCTCTGCAATTTTTTGAAATCAGCCCAATGTGTGCATCATCTCTGAGACCCATTGACTTTAATCCATTAGCTAATTTTCTGGCCATTTGTCCGACCTCGGCCCAAGTGTATTCCTCCCATTGATCCCCAAAAGGTTGTCTCAGAAAAGGACGGTCATGGAACT
>JAAZUX010000247.1 GCA_018623955.1 Flavobacteriaceae bacterium
ATTCAAGTTTTCTTTGGTTAAATACAATATCCCTAATGGTATTTTCTACATAGGAAATGGGGGCTACAGTTCCACGTTCTAATCTTTCGGCCAATTGAAACAAATATATAACTAAACTGTCTTTCACTTCATAATAATTTGGGCTTTTTAAAAACCGCTCCTGTTGCTGTTGATCCATGTTTCCCAACTGCTCTCTGACCTCTATCTGATTCAGCCATATGGTGTCTGACAAAAAGTAGTTGGAGAATTGAAATGAAAGTGAATCTAAAAATTTGACATCCTCTACATCGTATTTTTTAAATCGACGGGTAATTTCTTTGCGAACCACGTTATCCAAAGGGAAAGAAATGTGTCTGAGCCTATAAATGGGCTCTTTAAGAAGAAAGTTTCGCTTGTTGGCTTCGTAAAATGCTCTTACCGGGGATTGAGTCGATAGTGTATCCATGGTTGATTTAAGAATAAACTCACGATAAGCATTGATAAACAAACTGTTTTCATAGGCATCGACCAAATGTGTCAATTCGGAAATTTTCTCTTGCGGCAGATTGATTAAAGATTTCTCATAAAGTAATTTCTGGCGCGCCCAGTTGTTGATATAGTTACTGACCTTAATCAGACTGTCCTCCTCGGATGCAAATGGTTCAAGACTACGCTCGATATCAGACCGATACAGATAGTGATTTTCTGCCCTAGCGATCAAACGATCCTGATTGGACGAAGTGATGGAATCACAGCCCATCAAAATAAGGAAAAGGCAATTCAAAATCACCCATTTCGAAAGTTGTAAACAATTAATTAACCTCATCGCACTTGGAACGGTTTTTTTTTAAAATATTGCATGATTTATTAACAATTAAATTTATTATTCTTAATAAAGTTTATAAGTGATTGATTTACAGTATCTAAACATGTTAATATTTTTTTGAACTTATTAAAAGAATTTGTAAATTGCATTTAAATTAAAAGCAGTGAAAAATAGTTTACCCTCTTTTTGCTTTTTAGTATTTTCATTAGTTTTCTTAAAAGCTACTCCTCACCAACCCTCCCCTATTCTCAACGTTCAACCCACCCACAAATCGGGAGAAACTGTGAACGTTATCTATCAAAACAGCACCCTACTCATCAAAGGTATTCATGTCAATGGAAATCTCAAGATCTATTCGATCATTGGCAACATGATCATGGACATGAACATTCAGGATTTTTCAAAGGTTGTCATTCCAGTCAACTTAGAAAAACAAAATCTCTACATCATTAGAATCGAAACTACCGACAACCGGATTTTTACACACAAAATAGTCGCACATTGATCAAGGGCTGTAATTGGGAGCTTCTTTGGTAATGCTGATGTTGTGCGGATGACTTTCTTTGATTCCGGAAGCCGTTATGGTCACAAACTTTCCTTTTTTCTGTAAGGTCTTGATGTCTTTAGTACCACAATAGCCCATTCCTGCTTTAAGCCCACCAATGAATTGATGGATACTTTCATTCAAATCTCCTTTGTAGGGCACCCTACCGACAATTCCTTCGGGAACCAACTTTTTGATATCATCCTCTACATCTTGGAAATAACGGTCTTTACTGCCTTTTTTCATGGCCTCTACAGAGCCCATGCCGCGATAGGTTTTAAATTTTCTACCCTCAAAAATGACGGTTTCTCCCGGAGATTCTTGGGTTCCTGCCAAAAGTGACCCCAACATGACAGCATCCGCTCCCGCTGCAATGGCCTTGGGGATGTCCCCCGTGTAACGAATCCCTCCATCAGCAATGATGGGGATGTCAGATCCCCCCAAGGTCTTGTATACTTCAGTAATGGCTGAGAGTTGGGGATAACCCACTCCTGCGATTACCCTGGTAGTACAAATGGACCCGGGGCCAATTCCCACTTTAACAGCATCTGCCCCCATGTCAGCCAGATACTTGGCTGCTTCTGCAGTTGCAATATTACCGACCACTACATCCAAATCCGGATAAGTATCTTTAACACTTTTTAGAGCAGCAGCAACGCCTTTAGAGTGACCGTGAGCGGTATCTATGACTACTGCATCCACATTGGATTTGACCAAGGCAGAAGTGCGTTCTAATAAATCAGCAGTCACACCAACAGCAGCTGCTACACGCAACCTCCCAAATTCATCCTTATTGGCATTGGGCTTTGCCCTGTGTTTTGTGATGTCTCTGAAAGTAATCAAGCCCACCAAAATATTGTCGGCATCAATTACAGGCAATTTTTCAATTTTATGTTTTTGAAGGATAACCTCAGCCTCTTCCAGTGAAGTCCCTTCCTTGACCGTAATAAGATTGTCAGAAGTCATCACTTCCGAAATGGGTCGGGCATCGTTTTTTTCAAAACGCAAATCCCGATTGGTCACGATTCCCAACAAACGGCTTTGATCATCAACAATGGGAATTCCACCGATTTTGTATTGGGCCATATTCTCTTTGGCATCTTTGACGTATGAATCAATGGTCAAAACAACAGGATCAATGATCATTCCCGACTCCGCTCTTTTTACGGTTCTTACTTTGTCTGCCTGATCCTCTATGGTCATATTTTTATGTAACACCCCAATTCCTCCCTCCTGGGCCATGGCAATGGCCATTCGACTCTCA
>JAAZUX010000248.1 GCA_018623955.1 Flavobacteriaceae bacterium
AAAAGGATTTGAGCTGGCCGCGGTGATGAGAAGAGATGAGATTAAACTCAAGGATTACGCTCAAAGACATGGGGTCGAAAAATATTATACTAATGCCGATGCCTTAATCAACGATAAAGATATTGACGCGATATACATTGCCACACCACCAGACAGTCACTTATTTTATGCACTTAAAGTTGCTGAGGCAGGAAAACCCTGTTGCATCGAAAAGCCCTTGGCACCTTCCTATCGTGAAAGTTCTCTGATATACGAAGCCTATAAAAAGAAAGACATACCGCTTTTTGTAGCTTATTACAGGCGTTCACTTCCAAGGTTTAACCGAATCAAAGACTGGCTGTCGGAAAATAAAATAGGGGAGATCCGACACATCAATTGGCACCTGAGTCAACCTCCCATTGCAGTAGATCTATCCGGTGAATACAACTGGCGTACCGACCTTATGGTCGCACCGGGTGGCTATTTTGACGATCTGGCCAGTCATGGTCTTGATTTGTTTACTTACTTTTTGGGAGAGGTCAAAGAGGCATCCGGCATCAGCCTCAACCAACAAGGCTTGTATGCTGCTAAAGATGCTATTTCGGCCTGCTGGTTGCACAAAGGAGGTATTACGGGAGTTGGGATCTGGAATTTTGGGATAGAACCGATGGATCGGGTCGAAATTTTTGGCAGTAAAGGAAAAATACTGTTTTCTGTTTTTGAGGAAAATCCCTTAACATTGGATATGGAGGGGAAAAAGGTTGAAATTTTTATCGAACACCCCAAGCACATTCAAATGCCCCATGTTGAAAACATGAAAAAACACCTCTTGGAAAAAGGTTTTTTTCACCCTTCAAATGGACAAACAGCAGCACATACGAGTTGGGTTATGGATCAAATTCTCGGTCATCACCCACAGATAAAATGATGCCGGATTTAATTTTTTTTACACGTTTAAATCTATGTTAACCAGCTGATATTTTATCATTTCCTTTTGTTGAGGAATTTATTTTGGCTGTTTTAAATCCCTCCATGAGGGTTTCAAAAAATCTTTATTCCCTAACTTTGATATTTCCTTTCAAAAGGAACCCATTAACCTTATTTGTTAGATCATTTTTAACCAACCGACAAAAAAGAGCCTTGAGTATAAACATTCGACAATTATCTAAAAATTACGGCAACACAGTTGCTCTAAAAAACATTTCATTGTCCTTTGATCAAAATGGAGTGATTGGCTTGTTAGGTCCAAATGGTGCCGGAAAAACTACCTTGATGAAAATATTGACGGGTTACTTGAGTCAATGGGAAGGAGAAGTTTCGATCGGCACTTTTGATTTGCGAGAACAACCAAAAAATATCCAAAAACAAATGGGTTATCTCCCGGAAAACAACCCACTTTACCCGGAGATGTACGTCAAAGAATATCTGAAATTTGTGGGGGACCTATATGGATTAAAAAAACCTCCCATTGAAGAAGTTATCCAAAAAACGGGACTGCAAGAACATGTCCATAAAAAAATTGTAACCCTCTCCAAAGGTTACAAACAAAGGGTTGGATTGACTGCAGCATTGCTTCATGACCCACAATACTTGATCTTAGATGAGCCAACCACGGGATTGGACCCCAATCAAGTCATAGAAATCAGAAAACTGATCCAAAGTCTGGGAAAAGAAAAGTTGGTTTTTCTCTCTACTCATATTATACAAGAAGTGGAGGCCATGTGCGACAAAGTGGTCATTCTGAATAAAGGCACAGTAGTATTGAATCAAACACTTGAAGCATTAAAAACCGACGATCGTCAGGTAGTTTCTGTGAGTTTTGATTATCGCGTGGAAAATGTGGCACTCCAAAAAATTCCTCACATCAAAACAGTGGTCAACACCTTTGATTTCGAATATGAGTTAACCTTTAAGACAACTGAGGATATGCGGCCTGCGGTTTTTGACTTTGCCCACGATAATGGCCTTAAAATTTTAAGCCTTCAACAAAAGAATGTAGGGCTTGAAAAGCGATTCAATGCTCTGACAAAAGGGGGTTAAAATATAGCCATAGCAATTTTTTTAACGTTTTTGGATTTGCCCATACTGTAATAATGTAAAAAGGGAACACCGTGTTCTTTTAATTCTTTGCTTTGCTGAATACACCACTCCACTCCTATTTGAGAAATGGCTGAGTTGTCTTTGGCTTTAATCACCGCATCGATCAGGTCTTGAGGCAAATCGACGTGAAAACGATGGGGAATCATGTTGAGCTGTTTTAGGGTGGCCAATGGCTTTAGGCCAGGAATGATGGGGACATTGATTCCCGCCTCCCGACATTTTATCTCAAACTCAAAAAACTTTTGATTGTCAAAAAACATTTGTGTAATGATGTAATCCGATCCTGCTTTGATTTTTTCTTTTAAAAAATGGATATCGCTATCCAAGCTGGGTGCTTCGGCGTGCTTTTCGGGATATCCGGCTACACCTACGCAAAAATCAGTAGGGGTAGAATTTAAAATTTCCTCATCCAAATACTGGCCTTGATTTAAGTTTTTAATTTGCTCCACCAAGTCTTTGGCATAGGCATGACCTCCTTTATTGGGTTTAAAATAGGTTTCAGACT
>JAAZUX010000249.1 GCA_018623955.1 Flavobacteriaceae bacterium
ATTCGAGTGAGGCTCCTGCTGGGGCCTTCCACTTGGGGTCAGCAAATTGAGCACTGCTGGTTCCCCGGTGATTATTGATCGGACGAAAACCTTCGATTCCTCCGACTCCTTCCGCAGGGGCGGCAAAGCTCCAGAGACTTGCACCACCGGGTAGTTCATCAGTCTTTTGGTCAGTCGCCACGGCATTTCCAATTTTTGAAGGAATCACCGCTTCAAAATCCGATGATATTACCAAGTTGTTTGCATAACGAATATTGGCGTAGGAGAAAACATAGTCATCCACATTCATTACGGGCAATTTCGCAGTCCAGGTATTTCCCACTCTTTTGGATTCCACATCACGCCAAAAGCGGGCGATATTATTGGGTGTCTTCAGACACTGGTAAATTTGTACCTCTTTGATTAGATTACTTTTCGCCGGAGTGAGGTGAATTTCAGGAATGCCATCAGTCCCAAGGATGATTCTGGAAGAGGGTCGGCCCGGCCAAAAGTGATTATCTCCCCGCACATGCTTTTCCAGCCAGAGTCTGTGACTGTCTCCCAGTTTTTCAGTATTATGGTGACCCCGTGCCTGAACCGCAAAGTCCCATGGAATACCTGGTTTGAAATTTTTAAAAGTATCACATCCCCGCTCGTGGCCACCATGATGATCATTGGAACCATTTAGCCATAAACTGGCCGCCTTGATATGAGGGGCATGAGCCTGAGGAGCAACGGCTGAAAGATAGAGTTCCTGTCCGGATGTTTTGTCGATTAGCCTGGGTGGAAGTTCATGTTTCCAGATTCCACGGTCACGGAAGTAATTGATCCAACCGATTCCAAAATAGGCCACCACCGCTTTGATTCGCTTATCCATGGCAAGATTCCACATGATAGTGCCACCATAGGAATATCCTTTTGCACCAACACGGTTTTTATCCACTTCTTTTTGGGAAAGAAGATAGCTGAGGGCACGGCGTTGCACGGCATTCCACAGATAGTGAGAGGTTGCTTTGGGATTGGTCAACTGGCTTCCATCCGGCATCCGGTCATAAATCAGGGAATGACCCATTTTCTTTGCCTCCATATGCCCGTGAGCTAAGGCAAGTGGGTACTTGCTGTAGTTAGACCTGGTGTTTATACCTGAATAATCATGTGCCAGGACGGCCCATCCATTTTCCACGAAGCCCTTGTCAATGGCAGGTCCACCCATCCAACCGTGAACATTTAATAAACCGGGAGCATTTTTGATTCCTGCCTTTACCGCATATTTGCAGAAAACCCTGACTTCGCTTCCATTGATGTAAGCTGAAATGTAGAAATGCTTTTCGTATATCTCATTGGCAGTCTGTTCAAAAATGATTTCCTCATTGAATTCACCAACATCCGGATTGTAATCCTGCCAAACTTCCGGAGGAGTCGGTAACTTACCCAAAAGTAAGGTGTTAAGAAAAAAAAGCGTTGGCAGGAATAGTAATTTTTGAATCAGAGGAGTCTTCATTTTACGGTCTCAGATAAAAACTTGGATGCCCAGGACTCGCAACGCTTATGTGGTCTTTAGGTCGAGCCTATGAGATCTTTTTATCTCTTCTGAATGCTGAAATGATTCAGGTAGACAGTGTCGATGGGGTTCAATTGGTTTTTAACGGTTGCCAGGCTTCGGTAAATTCCCCACTTGGGTCGGACAAATTCAAAACCTTCTCTCCAGGATGGAAAATCTTTTTGGTTTACCGTTTTATCAATGGTGCCGTCCAAGGAATGAATAGAGAATTTATAAGAACCCATCTTACCGTATTGGCATTGCACGGTGCATTTTAACCACTTCCCCCGACAAGCTTCCCAGTTAGCAAGAAAATGTCTTTCACTCTTGTCGCCTTTCCAGCATTGGAGTTGTAACTGCGGCGTACCCTTTCTTACAACTCCTGAAAGGGTTAGAATGGGTGCATCCACATTGTGCGTGCCTACAGCCTTAAGTTGGAAAAAGTGACAAAATTCCTTGGTGATTTTAAAGGTCTCTTCAATTTTTAGGTGCCATTCGATCTGGTGGGTTTGGTTTTCATAACCTTTAAGAGTTTCAACAGATCCTTGGTAGCCTTTAATTTCGTTTCTTTGCCTTTCTTTTCCAACGGGCCAGATTTTATCACGGTCTCCATCCAAGTCGCGATGGAGTAGGAATTCAAAAGCACTCTTTATTTTTTGATCCCTGACGATTCGTATTCGATCTGTTTCCCCTCCAATCTTTTTTAGGAGGTCAGGGGCTTCGATGGAGTATTTGCCAAAGCTTGCTTTGATCTGGTCTACCGCATTAAGGTTAGACTCCAGCGTGGCTTGTAGTTTAACAGTCTTGGACGCATGAACGAATTCGGGAAGAATCAGGCAGCCAAGTAGCCAAAAAAACGGGCAAACAAAAACGCCGCACTTCTGCGGCGTTCTTGGGCTTTTGAAACACAAACTAAACTGAAACAAACTGACTGATGTCATTGGTTGAGACGGGTGGTTTCTACAAAACGTTCAAAAGAAATGTATTTTTTTTGAACGTTTTTTTTCACTTCCTTTAAGTTATGTTGATTATCAGTGGTTTATGAAATAAAT
>JAAZUX010000032.1 GCA_018623955.1 Flavobacteriaceae bacterium
GCGCTGATTCTAATCGGAAGTTCTTCTTCGGATATAGATAACCCAGATAAGGACAAATTATTGATTGAGGTGATTTCTTATGTAATGCAAAGAGGTCATTATGATCCTAAAGACATTGATGATACTTTTTCAGAACACGTCTTTGACAACTACATTCAGGGTATAGATGGACAGCACCGTTTTTTTCTTCAATCTGACATCAATAATTTCAAAAGGTATAGGGATGAGATTGATGATCAAATAAAAGAGGCCGATGTTTCTTTTTTCAACTTGACCTACGACCGATTGCTCATTCGAATGGGCCAAGTCAAAGAATTTTATGGGGAGCTGTTAAATGATCCTTTTGATTTTAGTTTAAAGGACTCTATTAATCTCAACTTTGAGGAGATTCCCTACGCCAGAACTCTCAATGGCCTCAAAGAACTGTGGCGAAAAAGATTCAAACTTTCTACTCTGGAATACTACTCAGATTTGGTAGAACAACAAAATTTTGAAATAGAAAAAGACAGTACTCATCAGATAAAGTCAAAAATTGTATTGGAGGATGAAGCCAGGTCAAAAACAAAGGAAAACATTGAAAACTATTTTGAAATTTTCGATGAGGTTGAGCGCAAGGAGTGGTTTTCAATATACATTAATGCCATAACACTAGAGTTTGATCCCCACAGCAATTATTTTGAGCCAGATAAAAAAGAGGAGTTTGATCAAAATATTTCAGGAAAGTTTGAGGGCATTGGAGCTCGATTGCAGAAGAAAGATCAAGTGGTTGAAATTGTAGAAGTCATTGTAGGAGGGCCAGTATGGAAAGCCAAAGCGCTTGAGGTCGGTGATGTTATTCTAAAGGTGGCCCAAAAAGACGAAGATGCTGTAGAAATTGGTCCCATGCGTTTGAGTGATGCCGTCAAACTGATTAAAGGCCCCAAGGGGACTCAGGTGTTTTTGACTGTCAAGCGAGTGAGTGGTGTTATTGAGGAGATCGTTATCAATAGGGATGTGGTTGAGCTGGAGGAGTCCTATGCTAAATCAAGTATTATTCAAAAGAATGGAAAAAATTACGGCTTTATTCAGTTGCCAAAATTCTATATTGATTTCAAAGATCAAAACAGTAGAAATGCTGCCAGTGATGTCAAAAAAGAATTACAGGCCCTCAAAAAAAGAAATGTCAGTGGGATCATTTTAGATTTGAGAAATAATGGAGGTGGATCACTTAAAACGGTCGTTGACATCACCGGTTTTTTTATAGACAAAGGTCCTGTAGTCCAAGTGAAAACTACCGGTGGTGCCAAAGATGTGTTGTTTGACGAAGACCCATCCATTGTTTGGGATGGTTCATTGGTTGTTATGGTCAATCAATTTTCGGCATCAGCATCCGAAATTTTGGCAGCTGCACTGCAAGATTATAAAAGGGCCATCATTCTGGGAAGTAAACAAACTTTTGGAAAAGGAACAGTTCAAAATGTGATTGATTTAAATCGGATTATCTCGGGTGGAACACATGGCGACTTAGGTGCTGTAAAGCTGACAACGGATAAGTTTTACCGCATCAATGGAGGGTCTACTCAACTGGAGGGGGTGCGAAGTGATATTGTCCTTAAAAATCAATACTCCTATATTGATGTGGGCGAAAAAGATCAGGAAAATCCCTTGGCTTGGGACAGAATTGAACCTGCTCCATACAAGCAATGGGGAAATCAAACCAATCTTGATTATGCTTTGAGCCAAAGTGCCAACAGATTAAAAGATAATCCCTATATCCAAATTGTGGAACAACAGGCCAGAAGAATAGAAGCCCAACAGGATAACTATGTCTACACCCTCAACTATGAAGATTATTTGACAGAACGGGAGACCAATAAAAAAATCTCAGAAAAGTTTAGTGTACTCAAAGATTACAAATCAGATCTTACTTTTGAATGGATACTTGAGCCAGGTGTCCCTGTTGATGAGACGGTTAAAGAACGAAAGAAAAGGTGGATAGAAGCTTTAGAGAAGGATTTTTATATTTCAGAAGCAGTAAGTATTCTGGAAGATTTGAACATCAACCTCGAGAATTATCCTGTAGCTCAGATTAAAAAGTAATGTTGATGTTTTGAGGGAGACCGTTGTCTACAAAAAATTTCTGAAAGACCTGTGGGCACTTTTAAGTGTAGTTTATATCATTAGCTTGGTTTTGGTGGCTATTTTTGCCTATCAAATCGCTCCTGACAGTACTTCCAACGCCAACCAAATGCATTTGTCGATTCATTCCAAACCGCCGGGTTTTAAAGTAGACATGTTGGTGCTTCAAGCGAAGATTCCCCCTTCTCATAACAAGTCTTTTTTTTCAGGAGAGGTTAATAACAGGATAGAAATTCCCATACAAGATTATAAGATACGATCCGATGGAGCCGAAATTCAACCCTATGGTTCTCCGTTGGATTACTATGAGTTTATCGATGCGTCAAAATTACAATCACCACTTTCTGAATCCAGCTTTCAAAAGGAACATTTAGAAGATAAAAAATTCTTATTGGGAACAGACAAATACGGTAGAGATTTATTGAGTCGTTTGATCGTAGGATCAAGAATATCACTTTCTATAGGCTTTATTGCCGTATTTATTTCACTTTTGATAGGCATTATTTTGGGGGCTTTGGCCGGATTTTTTGGAGGCTATTTGGATAGAGGAATTGTTTGGTTGATCAATGTCTTTTGGTCCATTCCCACTTTGTTGATGGTGATTGCCATTACATTGGCTTTGGGGCGCGGTTTTTGGCAAGTTTTCATCGCTGTAGGACTCACCATGTGGGTGGAGGTGGCGAGAGTCGTTAGAGGTCAAGTTTTAACCCTAAAAGAGAAGACTTTTATCAAGGCTGCCCAAACACTGGGGTATGGTAAAACACGAATCATATGGCATCATATTCTCCCATTACTTATCCCTCCTCTGATCGTTATCTCAGCAGCCAATTTTGCCAGTGCAATATTGATTGAAAGTGGATTGAGTTTTTTGGGGATAGGCGCTCAACCTCCCGTCCCCAGTTGGGGGGGGATGGTAAAAGATCACTTCAGGTATTTGCTATTGGGAAAACCTTATTTAACCTTATTACCTGGATTGGCCATCATGAGTTTGGTTTTGGCATTTATGACATTGGGGAACAGTCTTAGAGATATTTTAGATGTAAAGCATTAAGCTTACCAATCATTGAGTCTGTTGGCATCGAAGTTCAAATGGATAAAAACCATTATACTAAAAGCTAATATGCTCGAACCGCCATAACTCACAAAAGGCAGAGGAATCCCAATCGTGGGAACCATGCCCAAAGACATTCCGATATTGATGAAAAAATGTGTGAAAATAAGTCCAGCTATTCCATAAGAGAAAATTCTTCGAAATTTATTGGTTTGTTTTTCGGCTTGTAATATGACTCTGAAAATGAGTAAACAAAAAAGAAAAATAAGAAAAAAACTTCCCAAAAAGCCCCATTCTTCTCCTATGGTGCTGAAGATATAATCAGTATGCTGCTCGGGAACAAAATCTCCTTTGGTTTGTGTGCCCTCCAAAAAACCTTTGCCCTTTAATCCTCCCGAACCAATCGCAATTTTGGATTGATTGATGTTATAACCCACCCCTTGGGTATCGACTTCTTTTCCCAAAACAATATTGATCCTATCACGGTGTCGTTGTTGAAATACGTTGTCAAAAATGTAGTTTACTGAGAATGAAAATCCGATTGAAATGACCAAGAAGATCAGAAAAGGCAAAATTTTCACCTTTGGATTAAAATTTTTAAAAGTAAAGTAGAATAAAAAGATCAACATCGTGATGATTCCAATGACCACGCCAAAGGAAAAACTGAGGGTAACAAAAAACAAGGCCAATACAGAGAGAAAAATGATCAAATAGGTATAATCAAGTCCTTCTCTAAACAAGGGAAAAAAGAAGGCACCGAAAACCAAAGCAGATCCAGGGTCGGGTTGTAAAACGATCAGCAAAAAGGGCAGGAGAACATATGCACCGATTTTAAATAATGTTCTCCTGGCCTTGAGATCCGATTGAAACTTACTCAAAAGGCTAGCGATGATCAATGCAGTAGTTACTTTGGCAAGTTCTGACGGTTGGAAACTTATTCCTCCAATATTGTACCAAGAGGTTGCACCCGAAACCGTCTTTCCAAAAATAAAAAGACCTACCAACAACAGTATGCTTATAGAGTATCCCAGTGATGCGAATTGCTCAAAAAATTTACTGTCTACTGCAAGGATAATCATGCCAACGAAAAGACTAAAAATTAGAAAAAACACTTGCTTTCCGACAGCTTGAGTCAAGTCAAAAAGGCCTCCAGATGTTTCACTGAAGGTGGCAGAATAAACATTGACAATACCAAAAGATACTAATGTTAGGTAAATGAGTATTAACATCCAATCAAGCCGGTAAATTATATTTTTATTCATTGATCACAAAGGGTTCTCCGGAATAGGGTTTTTCGTATTCTGCCAGTAGGCTACCATTCAACATTCTGTCTTCCAGCCATTTTCTTTTGACATCTCCATTGAGGTATTTTTCAATCATCAAGCTGGCGATAGGGGCGGCCCACCTTGCCCCCCAATAACCGTTTTCCACATAGACTGCAATTGCAATTTTAGGATCGTCTTTTGGAGCAAAAGCGATGAAAATGGAGTGGTCTGTGAGTTGGGTTTTTACACCATTTATTTTCATAAAATTTTCGACTGTGCCTGTTTTTCCACAGACATTAATTCCCTTGATTTTGGCAACTTTCGCAGTGCCTCTTTCTACTACCTGATGCATACCATCGATCACCGTTTCAAAGTGAATGGAATCAATAGAGGTTTCTCTTTTTTCATATACTTTATTCAAAGAGTCATTACTCACAGATTTGAGGAAATGAGGTTGAATAAAATACCCCCTGTTGGCAATGGCGGCGGTGAAGTTGGCCATTTGGATGGGGGTGGTGAGTAGTTCCCCTTGACCAATGGCATTGGAAACAACCGTAGCAGATTTCCAACCCCCTTTTTTGTACCAATAGTTGTAATAATCTGCGTCCGGGATAAAACCTTTTTTTCCAACGGGTAAGTCATACCCGAGGTAATTACCCAAACCAAAACTCTTTAAATGGTCATTCCAAATGTTCATTCCGTCCTCAACATTTTCTCCTGCTCGGTCTATAATTCTTCTGTATATGTTGGCAAAATAAGTATTACAGGATCGGTAAATGCCAGAGCTCAAGTTGTTTTTGGTTCCAAGTCTGCAATGACATTCCATAAACATTCCACGAGCGTAGAAGTGACCTTTTTGACACAAGTATGCCGTCTCCGTATCAATGACTCCCTCTTGCAGTGCAATAAGTGCATTGAGCGTTTTAAATGGAGATCCAGGAGCGTATTGTGCCTGAAGACCTCTGTCGAATAGGGGTTTTGCCAGAGTGTCCAATGCCAGTTTTCGAAAATTTTTGGATCGTTTTCTACCCACCAGTATATTGGGATCATAGCTGGGTGCTGAGACCAAAGAAAGTACCTCTCCGGTTTTGGGTTCTATGGCTACAATACCTCCTCTTTTGTTGTGAAATAATTCTTCACCGTATTGCTGAAGTTCCCTGTCAATGGTAAGGTAGAGGTTTTGCGCACCTTCCACAGGGACATCGTACTTCCCCTCCTCATAGGAACCTATGATTCGATTGAATCGGTCCTTTTGATAAAATTTCTTTCCTTTTTTTCCTCTTAAAAAGTGTTCATAATATTCCTCTATTCCCTGTCTGCCGATCAATTCCCCCAAGCGGTAGTAATCGTCTTTTTTCATATCGTTTTTGTTGACCTCACTAACATAGCCCAACAAGTTGGAAGCGAGAGAAACAGGATAGTTTCTGACTGAGCTTTTTTGCAGAAAAAAACCGGAGTATTTCCAAATCTTTTCCTGAATTATGGCATTGCGTTCTTTGGAAATCTTTCCAACAATGATGGAAGGGAGTTTTACAGAAAAAGTTCTGGCAGATTTGATTTTATCTTTAAGTTCAGGTTTTGAAACACCCAATATTTTGGAGAGTTCAAGGGTATCGAAGGCAGCGATATTTTCTGGAATGGCCATTAAATCATAAACAGGCTGGTTGGAAACCAAGAGTTTATGGTTTCGATCATAGATATAGCCGCGTTCCGGGTAAATGGAATTTTCAATTACAGCATTGCCATCTGAGAGGAGTTTGTAAGATGAATTGAGTAACTGCAAACTGATGAGCCTTCCTACAAAAACTAAAGCAGACAAAAGAGTTACAGCCGGTAAAAAAAAACGCCTAATCATTTTTCTTTGAATAATCCCAAGGAAATGTATACCATTATAAAGGTAAAAAAAGATGTAAAAAGAGTGTTTTTTAGAATGGTAATGGTGTTGTTAAAACTAAAGTAGATCACACTGTAGAGCACTAAATGGTGAATCACCACCATCAACAACAGATACAGTAATCTTTGGGTGAGGAGACTTCCCTTAATCATTCCCATAGGAACATCATAATTCACGCCAAAAGAAAATTTAATGATGGATGGTCTCAAAAAAGCGATGGTCAATGTAGCTATGGTATGACCTCCTGATCCCTGTGCCAATAAATCGAGCAGTAGCCCCATGAAAAAACCCAAAATGATCAATAAAGTTGGGTTGCCATCCAAGCGGTAGACAATGATAAACAAAAGATAGAGGTTGGGATTGATGAACCCAAAGAAATTTATGTTGTTCAGCAAAAAAGATTGCAGAAACAGCAAAAGAAAAAACTGAAAAACAGATACTATATTATCGCGATTCATTTTTCAATTGATTGAGTTGATCCTTCTTTTTGTTCTTTAAAATATAAACAAACTCTTTTTGCGTAAGATTGCTAAACAGTTCAATATCAATATCGTAGTAACCTTCGAGTTTGGGCTTTTTAAAATTAAAAACCTTTCCAATTGGTATGCCATGAGGGAAATAATCCGACATACCGCCGGTCACTATGGTATCCCCCACCACAACGGGATTTATGGTGGAAACATCGTCCAATTTCATTCTTTTAGGGTGGTTGCCTTGCCAAGAAAGAGATCCATAAGCACCGTTCTTTTTAAAGCCGGCATTGATTTTTAGATCTCGGTGCAATATGGAAATCACACTGGAAAAATCGGCAGTAACTTGATTGACAATACCCACAATGCCATCGCTGGATATTACTCCCATTTCTACTTCTATTCCATCTAGGTATCCCTGATCTATTATCAAGTAATTTCTTGCACGATGATAACTATTTTTGACGATTCTTGCTCCCAAAACCTGAAAAGCGAAAGTGTCGGTGACCTCATTCTTCGAGGATTGCTCAGTAAAATGAATTAATTCTAGGGCCTTTAGCTTAATATTTTCAGCGATTAGTTTTTCGTTACTGTTGGCTAGATTAAGGTAATCTGAGACATTCTGCCCAGCCAGATTGAAGTTGCTGGAAAGGACAAGTGCTGCATTACTAAAGACGGATTGGTGGTAAAAACTTCTTTGGTTTAAAAAAAGAAGGGATATGATCAATAAACTGGTATATAACAGAGTGTTTTTGTACTTAAGTAGGGCATTGATGAGCTGCCGCATAAGTCGTTATTTGATCAAAATGGTTTTATATCGCTCGATATTTTTTAAGGTGATTCCAGTTCCTCTTACAACGGCCTGCAGTGGGTCTTCGGCAATATAAACAGGTAGATCGGTCTTTCTGGAAAGTCGAACGTCAAGTCCTCTTAGGAGAGCTCCGCCACCCGCTAGATATATTCCAGTGTTATAGATATCGGCTGCCAATTCTGGAGGGGTTTGAGATAAAGCTTCCATAATGGCCTCTTCAATTCTTATGATAGACTTGTCCAAGGCTTTGGCA
>JAAZUX010000250.1 GCA_018623955.1 Flavobacteriaceae bacterium
ATGTTTGTTCCCATCGTCATCGTGGGTTTCTATACGTTGTAATCCACTTAAAAAACAGGCATGGCTCACCAAGTCCGATGCCTTTCCGTGATCGATGTGACGATCCTTCACGGCATTACACAAAACGACTTTTGGTTGATATTTTCGCAATACAGCAATCACCTCCAATTGATGTTTTTGATCATTAAAAATAAAAGCATCTTTAAAATTGAGGTTTTTTCTAAAACTAACCCCTAGGATTTTTGCGGCAGACTGAGATTCCTCAGCCCTGAGTTGGAGGGTGCCTCTGGTCGACATTTCCCCTTGGGTCAGATCAACAATACCTACTTTCTTACCCTCAGCAACGGCTTTGGCTATAACACCTCCGCAACCCAGTTCCACATCGTCGGGATGGGCACCAAAGGCCAACAAGTCTATTTTCATAGACGTTGGTTAACGGCCATTACATCCTGCTCAACCCAATCGATCACTTCTTCACTCATCGGAGCGGTTCTGGGGGTAATGATTTTTTCAAGTTTGCCGTCTGAACCGATCAAGTACTTTTGAAAATTCCAGGAAACCGTAGAACTTTTATATCCGTTTTTACCGGCCTGTGTAAGAAATTGATACAATGGGTGCATTTCACCTCCCTTGACAGTTATCTTACACATCATGGGAAACGTAACCCCATAATTCTTTTCGCAGAATTTTGCAATCTCTTTGTTACTACCCGGCTCTTGCCATAAAAAATCATTGGCAGGAAAACCAACAACGACAAGACCACTGTCTTTGTAGCGATCATACAACTTCTGGAGTCCTTTGTATTGTCCTGTCAAGCCGCATTTAGAGGCGGTATTGACAATCATGATTTTCTTTCCTCTTAAATTTTCAAAATCAAAGATTTTACCTTCTATGTCTTTGACTTTAAATTGATAGATAGTTTGATCCATAGCATTATCGTTTTGGCAAACACCAAGGTTAGTAATAAAAACAAATAAAATAAACAAGGCTAAATTTTTCATGACACAAATTTCGGTTTTTATTTTGTTATAAAAAAATGAAAAAAGGTTAAACAATAAAATCAATGAATCTCTGCAGACAGTTGTGCCTCTAATAATTTAAGGCATATGGGTTCCAATTCTTCATAAGAACCAGTCTTTACTGCACATTTTCCGGAATAATGAACAATATAGGCGCATTGTTCTGCCTGTTCGTAGGTGTGTTCACAATAGGCTACAAGCGTTTTGATAACGTGATCAAAAGTATTGACATCGTCGTTGTATAAAATGATTTCATGTTCCCGCTCCACTTGGGTGAGAACATCTACCTCACTTTCTTTTTCGATTTGTGGCTTTTCGGTACTCATAATAGGGTAAAATGGGCTGCCACCCAATTGTTTACATCTAAATTACGAATAAATCTAAATCCTTCCGTTTCGCAGGCATTTTGAATTATACCCAAATCTTCAACATAAAAGCCACTCATCAACAAGTCCCCTTCGGGCGCTAAAACTTGTGCATAATCTGCAATTTGTTTTAACAGCACATTGCGGTTGATATTGGCCAAAACCATATCGTATTTTTTTTTCTTTGGAACGGTACTGCTCAATTGAGCACTGATCTTTTGACAATGGTTCATTTCCAAATTATCCAGCGTATTTTCCACACACCAAGGGTCATTATCTACAGCGAGGACAGTCTTTGCCCCCCTTTTTTCAGCCAATATGGCCAATACCCCGGTACCCGTTCCCATATCCAAAACCGTTTTGTTGTTGCAGTTCAAGTCCAACAAATAGGAAATCATCATTTGTGTGGTTTCGTGATGTCCGGTACCAAAACTCATTTTGGGGGTGATCACCAGTTCATACTCTGCCTTTTCGGGGGGATGGAAATCGGCCCTGACCACACAGCGCTCCCCTACCCTTATGGGTGAAAAATTCTCTTCCCATTGACGGTTCCAGTTTTCCGGGGGAATGATTTTGGTGTCCCACTCAATCTCCAGCTCCTGAAAGTCAAAAACATCGATTTGTGAAAATTCTTTTTCCTGAAATTCATTTTGAGGGATATAGGCCTTAAAACCCAATTGGGTGTTGACAAAACTTTCAAAACCCAACGAGCCCATTTGGGCGATCACTACCTCCCGCCAGGGGTCGATTGGAGTCAGCCTAAGATCAATTTCCAGATAGGCTACTGCCATTTATACCGATTGAATGATGGCCGTAAAATCCTCTGCATTAAGCGCAGCACCACCAATGAGTCCGCCATCCACATCCGATTGAGAAAATATGGCCGATGCATTAGCTGGTTTTACACTTCCTCCATAAAGAATAGAAACATTTTCAGCCAGTGTCTGATCGTATTTTGACGCAATCAAGCCTCTGATAAAAGCGTGCATTTCTTGTGCCTGCTCTGGGGAAGCTGTCTCCCCTGTTCCTATGGCCCAAACCGGTTCATAAGCCAAGATAATCTTGGACCACTGAGATGAATTCAAATCAAAAAGTGCAGTTTCCAATTGAGATTGAACCACTTCAAAATGACTTCCCGCTTTCCGCTCATCCAGCTCCTCCCC
>JAAZUX010000251.1 GCA_018623955.1 Flavobacteriaceae bacterium
ATGACTTCCACCGCTACCCAAAACCCTTCGCTCACATTTATGGCTTTAACGGCCAGAGCCGCCCATCATGCCATTGAGGAAATGAAAAAAGGGAATATTTAAATGTCCTTTACACATCGGAACCCGGTGTGTTGAGACCCAGTATCGGGTGAGGATTTCATTTTTGAAGCCACCCGATAGCCAGAGCAATAGGTGTCGTTGCACAAAAAAGATCCCCCGCGGATGATCCTTTGAGCGATATAAGGATTGTAGGGGTCGTAACTGTCCTCAGGCCCTTTAGGATTGGTCGTTGTTTTTCCTTCCAAGGTTTTGTAATAGTCGTAGTGGTACCAATCCAAACACCATTCCCAGACATTTCCTGCCATATCGTACAGACCGTATCCATTGGCTTCGAATGACTTAACCGGAGCGGAATAAAAGAATAGATCTTTGTTGGTGTTATCGTAAGGAAAAGAACCTTCCCAACTGTTGGCTTTAACCTTTCCGGTGGTGATTTCTTCATCTCCCCAGGGGTATTTTTTGTCTTTGAGTCCTCCACGTGCGGCCCATTCCCATTCGGCCTCCGTAGGAAGTCTTTTACCTGCCCATTTCGCATAGGCATTGGCATCGTCCCAGGAAACGTGTACCACGGGGTGGTCTTCTTTACCTTGGATGGAACTGCCTTTTCCCCGGGGTTGGCGCCAACTGGCTCTGGGTTTCCATTCCCACCAGGCGGCATAATTGTTTAGGTCAACGGGACCATTGGTGGGTTTAAATGTCAGTGAGGAGGCCTGCAATAGGGAATCGTGGGGTTTGGGAGTTCCGGGGGGGAGTTGTTTTTTCATTTCTTCCCAATCCACGGGTTTTTCAGAAGTAGTGATATATCCTGTGGCTTCCACAAAAGCAGCGAATTGGGCATTGGTTACCTCTGTTTGGTCGATCCAAAAGCCATCCACTTTTACAGGGTGGACCGGACTTTCATCGGGGCGTGCCTGGGGACCTTCACTACCCATCATAAAAGTCCCTTCAGGAATCCAAACCATCCCCATCGGGGGTTCTTGGGAGGGTGCTTCTTTTTTGGGCTTTGGGACATGAGAATTGCAGCTTAAAAACAGTGTCGAAATGCAAAATAATTTTGTGACAGTGGTTATGGACTTCATTTTTCTATCATGTGTAAAGCAAATATGCTAAAATTAAAGATTAACACCTATCTTTGTGGCGTTTAATCTTCGAAAGAAAATGGCATTCAACCCAAAGAAAATATTCTTGTCTTCCCTTTTGACGGCTGTCTTGATGTTGCCTTATTTGGGGTCTTTTTCTCACCTTTTTGAAGATCACGAACATAAAACTTGCGAAATTTCTCAAACGCACCTACATGAGCTTGAATTGGATTGTGACATACTGGACTATCAATTTGCTCCCAGTATAGAAATTTCATCTGAGACCAATGGTGCTTTTGTTTTTACATCTCAGCAAAATAAACTCCCTTTTTTCAATCTTGGGGATTCTTTTTCTATAGACACCCATGATACGCTTCGGGGTCCACCGGCAGTATAATTTTTCCCGATAATTTTTTTGTACTGACCCCATTGGGTTAAGTGCCACTTATTCATTTTTAAATTAAGTATCATGTTAAAAAATCTATATATAAAACCCATTATTGCCCTATGCCTATTTGTCTTAATCTTTGCCTGCTCAAAAGACGATCCGGATCCTGTGCATGAGGAAGAAGTGATTACCAGAGTTACGCTCGAAGTAAGCAAAGTAGGTTCCTCCAATCCGACCACTTATAATTTTGAAGTTGAAGGTCACGATCACGATCATGATGATCATGATGATGATGATGATCATGATGACGAGGACGGTGATGAACACGAGGGTGAGCATACCGAGATTGAGCTTGAAGCGAATTCAAGTTATAATGTCTCTATTTCGTTTTACAACGATTCAGACCCAGATAATGTTGAAAATATCACATCAGAGATCATCGAAGAGAAAGATGAACACCAAATTTTTTATGACATTACCGATGAATTAAGCGGTTTTTCTATTGCATCTGCCTCTGACGATACACTTGATAGCAGCGGAAATCCATTATTTATAAAATCAACTTGGACGACAACTGGAGAAACTTCAGGTGAAGTTGTGGGATATTTAATTCACGAGCCCACTTCAAAAACGGGAAATACAAGAACTGATTTTGGAGGTTCAACCGATGTTGAAATTGAATTTGAGGTTCATGTTGAATAATGAGTACCATTCATTTTATTGCAGGTGTTTTGAAACCTGAATTACCAAAATGTAAATGCTCAAAGTGCTCCATTTTATCAAAAACGGTAGTCAATCTCTTTATTTTGGCTACCGGTTTTTGTTTTTCACAAGAGTGTAATTTGGTATTGGAGGGAAAAGTTGTGGATTTACATGACAATTCCCCAATCAGCGCAGCGGTCATTCAAGTTGTAGGTAGCGATGAAACTGTTTTTTCAAATGCCGATGGAGTATTTATACTTGAAAATCAATGCCCGAAAAAAATTAATTTAAAAACCTCTCACCTGAATTGTGAGGACC
>JAAZUX010000252.1 GCA_018623955.1 Flavobacteriaceae bacterium
CTTCACTTCTATGTATCTTCTATTCTTCAATAAATTTAAATATATAATAAAACTTTATGTTCGATAATTTATCGGAAGATACCAACCCCTCCTTAACCAAATTTGAGCAGATGCTTAAAACCAACCAAGTGTTGTTCTTTGACGCGCTTGAATTCGAAAATATCATTCATCACTACATTGATTTTGCCCAATTCAACCTTGCCAAGAAAGCAATTAAAATGGGAATGGAACAACACCCTCAGAATGTAGAGTTGATGTTGTTGAAAAGTGAAATGCTCCAGGTGGATGGTGCCTACAAGCAAGCTGAGGAAATGCTTGCTGATATCGAAAGAATATCTCCTGAGCATGAAGAAATCTTTTTGCAAAGGGCTAATATTTTTTCCAAAAAAAAGAATCATCCCAAAGCCATTGAATTGCTCAAAAAAGCACTAGATGTCACTGAAGATCCTACAGAAATTTGGAACTTATTGGGAATGGAATACCTTTTCCAAGAAGATTACATCAAAGCAAAAAAATATTTTTATAAATGTGTAAAAGAGAATACACTTGACTATCAGTCACTCTATAACTTATTGTATTGTTACGAGCAATTGGGTGAAAATATAGAAGCCATCAACACTTTGAATAACCTTCTTGAAATCAACCCATACAGTGAAGTCGCTTGGCATCAATTGGGGAAAATATACATCAAAATCAATAAGCCAGAAGAAGCACTTTCTGCCTTTGAATTTGCCATCATCAGCGACGATTGTTTTACAAGTGCCTACATCGAAAAAGGGAAGTTGTTAGAGCAAATGGGACGCATCAATGAAGCCATTGACAACTATGAATTCTCCCTGAATTTCAACGATCCAAACGCTTTTGTCAACCACAGAATTGGCCTTTGTCATTTAAAATTGGGCAATGACAAATTGGCCATCAGATACCTTGAGGAATCGATCAAACTCGAACCCAACCACGAAAATAGCTGGATGGCCCTGATCGATTTTCTAATCGACTCCAAAGACCTCCTCAAGGCACAACACTTTGTCAAAAAGGCTTTACAATCCAATTCCGACAATACAGACTTTTGGAAGAAAAGTGCGCTTATTCACTTTCAACTGAATTTTTATGAGGAAACTGCAGTAGGTTGTGAAACTGCTATCAATTTGGGAAATCACGATATTCTGAATTGGACCCTGTGGATGGACTCTCTCATGCTGGTCAACGACTGGCAAAAAGCACTTGAAATAGGACAACAAGCCTTGCAATACCACCAAAAAAACTCCTCTGTATTGTATCGTTTGGCGGGATGTAAATTCAGGTTAGGTAATAAAAATGAAGCTCTTTTGATTTTCGACCAAATCAAAAATGAGATCAAAATCCCAAAAAAAATTAATCATTTATTCCCTGAACTGATCAAAATTTAATCTGTTAAGGATAAATCTCTTAATTCGGTTTTTCGCTATATATTGCGCAAAATATTGATTTTTGAAAAATCTTATTACCAAAGAAAAAATCACTCTATTCTCTAAAGGAATGGCTATGGGGACTGCCGATTTAATGCCGGGGGTATCAGGGGGAACGATTGCCCTAATATTAGGGGTTTATAAGGAGCTTATTCAGTCCATCGACTCCATCAACCTAAAAAACCTAAAAAGTCTCAAGAATGATGGCATCAAACCTTTTTGGAGCAACATCAATGGGGAATTTCTAACGGTTCTTTTCTTGGGAATCATAACTGCCATTTTAAGTTTGTCTTTTGCCATAGACTGGCTCATCATCGAACATCCCATTCCGCTGTGGTCCTTCTTTTTGGGATTGTTACTGGCAAGTATATTTATTTTAAAAAACACCCTGAATCAGTGGAGCGTTTCCAATTCATTACTTGCCATTTTTAGTGCTGCTTTGTCTTTTATATTGACTCAAATGACCCCTGTTGATGGGGAAATAGGAATGCTCTATTTGTTCATGTCGGGTTTTTTCGGAATCATTGCCATGATTTTACCGGGAATATCTGGGGCCTACATTCTTCTGATACTGGGAGCATACAGCACGGTCATCAGTCTGATCAAGAACGCCATAACGAGCTTGACCAGTCTTCAGATGGAAATTATGATTCCCACTTTCACCAAACTCTCTGTATTTGTTCTCGGCATCGTCCTGGGACTCCGAATTTTTGCCTCCATTCTAAATTGGTTATTTGACAAAGAACACGATAAGACCATGGCGGTAATGATTGGCCTCATGGCTGGAGCACTTCACAAATTATGGCCTTGGCAACAAAAATTTGAGTGGACTCTTGGTGAAAATTCCAAAACTTTATCCAAACCGATATCACCTTTTGAGTATCCCGAAAATCCTCAACTTGCACTTGCTGTTGTTTTTTTTATTACAGGGCTTTGCTTGGTATGGATTTTGGAGAGAAGAAAAAATATAACACCCCCAAAGTGAGTCAGAATAATTCATCTTGTAGAAAGGATTTAATTTTAGTTTTAAAGGGTATTGCAATGGGAGCAGCCAATAAAGTTCCTGGAGTATCAGGAGGCATCGTTGCATTTGTAGC
>JAAZUX010000253.1 GCA_018623955.1 Flavobacteriaceae bacterium
AACTCTTTCGTCTATGGCCGTGATGAGGTCTCCATTAGGTGCCGTAACAATGGAGGGGATTCTATAGCAGGCAATGCCCTCCCTTTGGGGGAAAAGATCTATAAAATCAAGTTCCTGAGCAGGGCTTACTCCAAAGCAAAAGAGGCTTATTGTTAAAGCAAGTCTGATTTTAAGCCCTGATTTTAAGTGTTTCATATACAATTTCAGCAGTGTTGCAGGTAAACAATTGTGTAAAGAGATCATCGTTCAGATATTGATTTAAACCTTGATAAAAGTTTTGTTTTTATACATATACCTAAGTAATAGATAAAGTAGCGCAAACCCTCCAATTACAGTGACCAATTCGTAATAGTTTCCAGTATAAGGGGCTAAGCCATAGAGGATAAAGCCTGCGATTTTGGGAAAAGGCAAAACATGGGTTATCACATAGGCAGTGATGGCATTCATCCCTATTACTTTAAGAAAAAAGGCCCATGTGTATTTCTGTTTTACGTCAATGATCCAATAAAAAGCAGCCATAAGGAAATAACATACTCCGGAGGAAACCAAAACAAAAGTGGAGGACCAGATTTTCTTTACAACAGGATGCCAAATGTTTCCCAGAAGTCCCAAGCCAAATGCAATGGCTCCATAAATCAGTAGGGTTTTGACGACCTTTACTTTATCTTTTTGGATTTTGATCAGTTCACCGGCAAACAGTCCGGATAAGGTGGTGGCGGTAAATCCCAGACTGGATAAAAACCAGGTATATTGTTTGCCATCGTCAAAAGGACCAAAAATCAACTGATCGACATAGAGGGCAAAGTTGGCATCAGGAATAAGGGTACTCCGGCCTGTATCCGGGATAATGGGCAAGGTCAATAGCAGTGCATATATCAACAAACAAGATGCAAAAAGAAAATACCTTTGGGTAGGTTTTAGATAAACATAGGAGATGGTAGTAAAAACATATCCCACCGCAATGGCTTGCAAGGTGTTATTGAATATTTTAAATTTTGAGAGGTCGAAATCCAATAGGTTGCCCTGAACGATCCAACCCAGCACAAAAAGGATAAAAAATCTCCTGGTCAGTTTTAAGAATAGGGGTTTTTTGTTAGCGGCGTTTTGTGTGTATTTTGAAACCGAAAAGGGAATTACTGCTCCCACTACAAAGAGAAACAGGGGCATGATGATGTCGTAAAATCTAAACCCCAACCATACGGGATGGGAAAACTGGCGCGCTAAGGCCACAGTAAAATCTGACCCTACCCCTTTGTTTAATTTTGAAAAAAATTGGTCTGCCAAGACGATCATCAACATATCAAAACCACGAAGAATGTCTATGGAACGGATGCGGTTTTGGGATGATGGAAGCATTGACTTTTAGCTATTGGGATAACTAAAAGTAGTGAAAATTTGAATTTATAAGGTAAAATCCGTTTTAGTTAATAAAACAAATGAGGGCCGCTAGGGTTTTCCTAATTGTTCAAAGCCTCTGCCCCACCCACAATTTCGAGAATTTCATTGGTTATGGCAGCTTGTCTTGCTTTGTTATAGGTGAGTTTGAGTTGATCCCTCAGTTCGGTAGCATTGTCGGTAGCCTTGTGCATGGCAGTCATACGGGCTCCGTGTTCACTGGCAAAGGAATCTCTTACGGCTTTGAAGAGTTGCATTTTGAGTGACTTGGGCAACAATTCGTCAATAATGGCCGACTGAGAGGGCTCATAGATGTAATCGGCAGATGATTGTTTTACAGCGTCTTCCTCGGCCACTATGGGGAGGAATTGTTCAGTCGTTACGATCTGTGTGGCCGCATTTTTAAAACGGTTGTAAACCACCAAAACTTTGTCGTATTGGGCTTCGGCAAAAGCAACCATCGCCTCTAGGGCAACTTCGGCAGTGTTACCAAAATTCAGATCGTCATAAATGGCATCGTGACGGCTGTTGATGGGTAGGGTTTTGGAGAGGATGTCCCCTCCTTTTTTGCCAATTCCCATGACTTCAACGGTTTTACCAGCATAATCTTCCTTGGCCAGTCGGAGGGTTTCTTTAATGATATTGGTATTAAAAGCTCCACACAATCCTCTGTTGGAAGTGATGGCGATGATCAGTATTTTTTCCTCAACACGCTGGGCAGTATAGGGGTTTTGCCCCTCCCCGTCCAGGCTTCCAGAGAGATTTTGAATGAGCTCGGTCAACTTGTTGGCATAGGGCCGCATGGCAGTAATGGCGTCCTGGGCTTTCTTCAACTTGGCGGCCGATACCATTTTCATGGCACTGGTGATTTGCATGGTCGAAGAGACCGAGGCAATACGATTCCGTATTTCTTTTAGATTGGCCATCTATTCAAACGCTTTGGAGGTTTCTTGTGCTACGGCATTGAGGGTGTCGAGCGCATTGTCGGTCAACTTTCCTGACTTAAGTTCTGCCAAAGCCTTTTTGTGTTTCTTTTTAAGGGTGGTTAAAAAGGCGGTTTCGAATTCTTTGACCTTTTCCACAGGAACATTTCTCAACAAGTTTTTTGACCCGGCATAGATGATGGCAACTTGCTC
>JAAZUX010000254.1 GCA_018623955.1 Flavobacteriaceae bacterium
CCTCCAATATTTTTATCGTAACCCAAAGCCGTTATCAAAAGATTATTTTGGATCAATTGGGAGATAAATTATCCCCAGATCAAGTGATTTGTGAACCGGATCGCCGCAATACAGCCCCCTGTATATTGATGGCAAGTTTGAAAATAAAAAAACTCAATCCCGATGCCAAAATTGTAATCTGTCCAAGTGATCATATCATTGTTGATGAAAAGCTATTTACAGAGGATATGGAATTGGCCTTGGAGCATGCCGATGAAAAAAACCTGATCACCTTTGGAATACGACCTGATTTTCCTGCCACAGGATTTGGCTATGTGGCGGTTGATAAAGATCAAAAAGATTCCCAATTAAAAAAGGTTACCGCATTTACTGAAAAGCCCGATAAAGCAACTGCTCAGCGTTTTATCGATGATCAAAATTACTTCTGGAATTCGGGGATATTTGTTTGGTCTGCCACTGCTGTTTTGAAGGGGTTCAAAACCCATGCCCCCTTACTTTACGATCTTTTCCAGAAAGGTTTTGATCTTTTGAATACGCCATCCGAGGGAGCTTTTATTGCGCAAAACTATCCCCTTGCCGAAAACATTTCGGTGGATTATGCTTTAATGGAAAAGTCGGAGCATATCTATTTGATCCCTGCCCGTTTTGATTGGGATGATTTGGGCAGTTGGAAATCAATTTATGATCGTCATCCCAAGGATGCCATGAAAAATGCAGTGGTGAGTGCAGAATTGTATGCCGAAACCGCTGCCCGCAACCTTGTCAAAACAGATTCCAACAAAAAGGTAGTTATCTCGGGTCTTGAGGATTTTATCATCGTTGATACCGAGGAGGTATTGATGATTTGTCCCATGGGTAAAAACCAAGATGTAAAGGACATTTCCGTTGATGCCTTAAAAAAGTTTAACCAAAGAGAGGATTAATTTTCCTCCTGATAGACTTCTCTCACTTTTTTAAACAGGTTGGAGGAGTAAATAAAATTACCAACACTTTGATTTTCTGTCTTAAAGACCTCTAGATTAGATCCTTCCCAACCTTTGCGACCGTTTTCCAAAAACAATACTTTTTCACCAATTTCCATCACCGAATTCATGTCGTGTGTATTGATGACAGTAGTGATTTGATATTCTTTGGTGATTTCCTGAATCAGGTTGTCGATCAAAGTCGAGGTTTTGGGATCCAATCCTGAATTGGGTTCGTCACAAAAGAGGTACTTGGGATTCATTACAACGGCTCTTGCTATGGCTACCCTTTTTTGCATTCCTCCAGAAATCTCGGAGGGAAGTTTTTTGTTGGCATTGATCAAGTTGACTCGGTTGATGACCTCATTGGCTCTGGAGAGCATTTCTTCGGGACTTTTTTGGGTTAACATACGCATAGGAAACATGATATTCTCCTCTACAGTCATGGAGTCAAATAGGGCACTGCCCTGAAAAACCATACCCATTTCTTGTCTTAAAACACTTCTTTCCTTGGTGTCCATTTTTTGAAGAGAGCGATTTTCGAAATAAATGTTCCCACTGTCAATACCATACAGTCCTAGTATGCATTTGAGTAGTACTGTTTTTCCCGAGCCACTCTGTCCAATGATCAGATTGGTCTTTCCTTTTTCAAATTGGGTAGAAATGTCGGTTAAGACATTTGTGCCATTGAATGATTTATTAAGTTTTTCGACTACAATCATCAGGCAAGTAATAATTGGGTTATGATGTAATTGGTCACAATGATGAGTACACTGGTCCAAACAAAAGAGGTGGTGCTGGCTTTACCAACTTCCAAGGCTCCTCCTTTGAGAAAATAGCCGTGAAAGGAGGGAACAGTAGCCAGTATAAAAGCGAAAAATCCTGTCTTGACAAAAGCGTACCTAACATGATAGGGAATGAATTCCAATTGAATACCCTCAATAAAGTCGGCACTGGAACAAAAACCACCGTAAATGGAGGCAATATAACCCCCGAAAATTCCTAAAAACATGGAAATGGTAATTACAAAAGGGTAGAATAGCATGGCGACAATTTTTGGAAAAATCAAATAATTATAGGTGTTGATCCCCATAACTTGGAGGGCATCGATCTGCTCTGTAACCCTCATCGTTCCAAGACTTGAGGTGATGAACGAACCTACTTTTCCCGCCATGATTACAGAAATAAAAGTGGGAGCAAATTCCAAAATTACTGATTGACGGGTTGCGAAACCAATCAAATTTTTCGGTAATAGCGGATTATTGAGGTTCAGGGCGGTCTGTATGGCAACAACACCTCCTACAAAAAATGAGATAAAAGAAACAATTCCAATCGATCCAATGATGAGTGAATCAATTTCTCTGATGATGAGTTCTTTCATCACACTCCAACGGGTAAAGCGTCTAAATACTTTTGAAAGCATTATAAAGTAGGCACCGATATCTTGGAGTATAAGCATCAAGACAAATTTACACAATTAAGCCTAAGAATTCTTGAGTTTGGACTTCAAGTGAAGTTTAAACTTGATAGGTGATGGCATTGATGTTCATTCCC
>JAAZUX010000255.1 GCA_018623955.1 Flavobacteriaceae bacterium
ATACTCAACAAAAATGCCTACAAAAAACAACACGGTTTGTCCATTTCAGGAGGAAGCGAAAAAACATCTTTTTACATAGGATCCAATTACATCAAAGAACAAGGACAAGTCAAAACCACCTATTTTGAGCGATTTGCCACCCGACTCAATGTAGATACAGAAGTAAATGACTACATAAAATCCGGACTCAACATCTCCTATTCCACTTCCAAACAAAATGCCCCCAACCAATCCGGAACAAGTTTTTCTAACTCCATTCAATGGATATACACCATCCCCAGTTATTATCCTCTGTACAGAAGAGAGGCCGATGGAACACTTTATAAAGATGCCGGAGGATTGTCTCAATTCGACTACGGAAACAACAACAGCCAAATCGTCAACGGCGTAAGACCGGCCTTATCCAATGAAAACGGATTGGGTGCCGTCATAAATAACGAAATATTAAAAACCAGAACTTATGCCTCAATGAATGGTTATCTAAAAATCAAACTGCTTCCCGAGTTGAATTTTAAATCAAATATTTTTTATGAAAGGGCTACCCTTGACGATTTCAGATACACCCACAACAAATATGGTGCTGCCTCCTCAGTTCAAGGAAGGGTATCTCAAGACCGTAATTATTTTACCACATTAAATGCCATTCAAACCCTCAACTACAGCAATACCTTTGGTTTACATACCCTTAACGCAGACGCCATCTTTGAATCCTACCAATTGAAACAAGATCTCTTGAATGCTCAAGGGACGGGTTATTTACCCAACGTAAAGGTATTGAATGGAAGCACCATACCCGAAAGTGTGGGTGGAGCCATCAACGAAGAACGTATTCTGAGTGCCATCTCCCGTTTCAGTTACAACTACGACAACACCTACTTTGCAGAAGTGTCCTTCAGAAGAGATGGGTCTACCAAGTTTTCAAAAGATACCCGCTGGGGTAACTTTTATTCCTTTGGAGGATCTTGGATCCTGTCCAACGAGTCCTTTATAGATGATGTTGCTTGGGTAGATTACTTAAAATTAAAATTTTCATACGGTGAATTGGGAAATAACAGAAACATTGGATTCTTCCCCTACCTTCAAGTTTTTGATACCGGCTATAACCAATTGGACAATACCGGGGTGATTTCCTCCCAATTTGTCGATCCAAATTTAACCTGGGAAAAAACAGCCCTACAAAATTTTGGAACGGAGTTTACGCTATTTGAGGGCAAACTTCAAGGTAGCATCGAATACTACAGCAAAGAATCCATCGACCTGATTTATGATAAACCTTTAGCATTATCCACCGGTAATGAATCCATAAAAACCAACATTGGTGCGATAAAAAATTCAGGAATTGAATTTTCCTTCAATTCAATGGTTGTAAAAAAAGACGACTTGACGGTTGACTTAGGCGTTAATTTTTCATTTGACAAAAACGAAATCAGTGAGCTCACCCAAGACGAGTTTATTAACGGAACCAAAAAATGGAAAGTTGGAAAATCCCTGTATGAATTCTTTATCAGAGAGTCTGCCGGAGTAGATCCTGAAGACGGTTATCAGATGTGGTACAAAGACGTTCTATCCCCTGAGGGCGAGCCAACCGGAGAGCGCGTTACCACCAAAGATTTTGCAGAGGCCACCCGATATTATATGGATAAATCTTCCCTACCCAAAATGGTTGGAGGTTTCAATGCCAATGTTTCCTACAAAAACTTTGACCTGAGTGCTTTGATCAATTTTAGTTTTGGATCCTATGTATATGACAGTGTATATGCAAGCCTGATGAGTGGTTTTGAATCTCCGGGCAGAAATGGGCATCCCAATCTCAAAAATAGATGGCAGAAACCCGGTGATCAGACCGATGTACCCCTTTTCCTGAACGAACAAAACGATTTCAATGCGACCTCCTCACGGTTTTTATTCAAAAATAACTACCTCAGAGTGAGAGGACTCAACTTGGGATACACTTTTGATGAAAGCTGGATTGAAAAGTATCAAATCCAGAGCTTGAGGGTCTATTTGCAAGGAGACAATTTATTCACCTTTCAGTCTCACAAGGGAATTGATCCCGAACAAGCACTCTCCGGTATGACGAACTACAGATCACACCAAATGAAAACCATTTCCCTAGGGGTTAATCTCCAATTGTAAAATTTTGAAAATGAAAAAACTACACCTTACACTTTTGGTCATCAGCCTTTTATTCTTTTCAGGATGTGAAAAAGGTTATTTGGACGCGCCCAAACCCACCGAATCGGTCAATTCATCAGTGATTTTTGAATCCGCAGACGGCGCAGAAGCCTTCATGTCGGGTATCCTCAGGACAAGCCGTAGTCAATTTGAAAGAACAGACGCCGGAGGTTTATACTCCATGTATTTTGCCAGAGTCGTAAAAGGAAACGACCTTATCATGGGATTCCAATGGTACCTTTTTGACTATGAAAATGACAACAGAGAACCCACTTATACCCGAACTGTATTCAGCTGGGAATTTCCCTACTACATGATCAATCAACTGAATCAATTCATC
>JAAZUX010000256.1 GCA_018623955.1 Flavobacteriaceae bacterium
AGATACGGTTACTTCCCTTCAGGGGCGTTTGCTTGGAAAATAAATGAAGAAGATTTTATGAGTGATAGCAATATCTCAACATTAAAATTACGTTTAAGTTATGGTGAAACGGGTAACCAAGAAGGAGTTGGTTATGGAAATTACATCAACAGATCTCGTTGGGGTGGTATAAATCCGAATGATGGAGGAGAAATCATCCTTGGAGGAAACGGACTTGTTTCGTTTGGAGGTCCTGATCTTAAATGGGAATCAACCATTCAATATGCAACCGGTTTGGATTTTGGATTTAACAATGACAGACTTTCAGGGAGTATTGATGTGTATAGAAAAGAAACTAAAGATTTATTATTTTTAGTTGATAATGCACAACCTGCAGTTCTTCCAAGAAGCTTTAGAAACTTAACGGATTCAAAAATCGTAAACCAAGGGGTTGAATTTGCTTTAGGATACGATTTAGTTCAGTCAGAGGATTTCAATTGGTCTGCAAACTTTAATATTGCATACAATGACAACATGGTAGAGTCTTTAGCTGGACAATATGATTATGCTGATGTTAATGGACCTGGGCTCTCAGGAGCTTTTGCCATGAGACTTCAAGAAGGACAGCCAATGTTCTCATACTATCTTTTACAATTTGATGGATTTGATGCATCAGGGCAACCTATCATTAGTGATGACAAAAGTTTTGTTGGGAAAAGTGCTTTACCAAATTTAAATGCAGGATTCTCTACAAACATCAATTACAAAAGATGGTCGTTGGCTGCTTATTTCAATGGTCAATTCGGTCATTATGTATATAACAATACTGCAAATGCATTCTTTACTGCTGGAGCATTCAACACAACAAGAAATGTATTGCCTGAAACTTTAACCAGCGGTGAGGCTCTTGGAGCATCTGCTGCGGCATCAACTCGATTCTTAGAAAAAGGTGATTTTGTAAGATTGCAAAATTTATCGCTAGCTTATGACATGCCATTATCTGGTGAAGGAGTTTTCAGTTCTATGGTATTTTCTGTGACAGGACAAAATTTATGGCTCTCTACAGACTATTCTGGTTTAGATCCAGAGGTTAATTCTGCGACTGGAGGTGCATTACCTTCTATTGGAATGGACTATGGAGCGTATCCTAATCCAACTACAATAACTTTTGGTATTAACGCAAAATTTTAAAAAAATAAAATGATGAAAAAACAATTTAATTTAAATATAGTTATACTATCACTGATATCAATTGTTGCTTTACAATCATGTTCAGATTTAGAGCTTGAAGCGACAGATTCAGTGGTACAAGACATTTCCTTTACAGGTGTTGCTGATCCAGCTGCTTCTTTGACAGCATTGTATGGTAACACATGGGGAATGTTAGGAGATCAGGCAAACTTTTTTGCCTTAAATGAAGTAACTACTGATGAGCAGGTAATTCCTACCAGAGGTAGTGACTGGGGAGATAATGGACTATGGCGTTCATTACACAATCATACTTGGAAGGTAGACCATGGGTTTTTATTAACTACTTGGAACCAATTGAATGAGAAAGTGCTTCAAGCAACTCAAATTATTGATCCTTTAAGTAACTCTTCAGCTCAACAAATAGCTGAAGCGAAGTTCTTAAGAGCTTTCAATATGTTTTTTGTGATGGATATGTGGGGACAAAACCCATTTAGAGAAGCAACAGATAATCCTGCTTCAGTTCCTTCAGTATTATCTTCTGCAGAGGCATATGCATTCATTTTGAATGATTTGAATGAGGCTTTAGCAGATTTACCAGAACTTTCGCCTAGTATGCAAACTAAAGGTGCTTCTAAAGCAGCTGCAAACTTTTTAAAAGCAAAATTAATTTTAAACAGTGAGCGCTACACAGGTTCTACACCAAATTACCAAGAAGTCATCAATGCAGTAAACGCAGTTGAGGCTAGTGGATTTGCATTACAAGCGGGATATTTCGATATCTTTTTACCAAGTGTAGATACAGAAACTGTTTTATATGGTGAAATTGGAATTGGAAATAGAATTTGGAACGGAATGCACTACAACATCATTACTCCAGACAACGGAGGAGGAGGTTGGAATGGATTCTCTACTTTAGCTGAATTTTATGACTTATTTGAAGGAGATCCAAACCAAAACTATATTGGATCTGGTCAAGAGGAAAGAAGAGGATGGGTTCCAGATGCATCTAACGCCAACAATACAGACAATTTTGGAATGGGTTATGGATTCTTAATTGGTCAGCAATATTCTGCGAACGGGACTGCGTTAACAGATAGAGCTGGTAATCCTTTGGTTTTTACAAGAGACTTTAGTTTGACTAACAGTTCAGAAACTCAAGCAATTAGAGTGATCAAATACCATCCTTTTGATGGAACAGGTTCAGCTTCTTTTAGAAGTCATGAAATTATCTTCAGATATGCAGATGCTCACTTAATGAGAGCTGAAGCAATGTTAAGAAATGGAGATAATGGAGGAGCTTTAACTGAAGTTAATGCATTGAGAACTTTAAGAGGTGCAACACC
>JAAZUX010000033.1 GCA_018623955.1 Flavobacteriaceae bacterium
GGTGATTTTTCCCAACCCCTTGCGCAATCTTAAAATTTCGGCTCTTCCACCGGGAAAAGTGTTTTGTTTAAAAGAAAAAGCCCAACGGGTCAGATACCACCAACAAAGAAATAAAAGAAAGATCATCACCGGAAAACCAAAAATAAACCACTCAAAAAAGGATATTTCATAATCATAGTTTTGGGAAATGATTCCTGCCATGACCATGTTGGGCGGTGTACCGATCAAGGTTGCAATCCCACCAATCGAAGCACTGTAAGCAATGGCCAACATTAGAGCTTTTCCAAAAATTAAATTTTCGTCCTCCTCAGTCAGGGGATTGTCTTTCAATTGCTTGATGATTACAATGCCAATGGGCAACATCATTACGGAGGTCGCTGTATTGGATATCCACATGGAGAGAAAGGCTGTAGCTACCATAAATCCCAGAATGATTTTCTTAATGTCGGTACCTATAAAGTAGATGATATTGAGTGCGATACGTTTATGTAAATTCCATTTTTCTATGGCAATGGCAATGATGAATCCTCCCATGATCAAAAAAACAAATTTGTGTCCATAGGCACCAGAAGTGGATGACAAGTCCATCCCTCCGGTAAGTGGGAATAAAACGATAGGAAGCAGTGCCGTAACAGCTATGGGAAGTGCTTCTGTAATCCACCAAATGGCAATCCAGAGGGTTGAGGCTAAAACTGCCTTAGAAGGGTCATTTAATCCATTGGGATTAAAAAACATCAGGGTCAATACAAACAGTAATGGGCCGAGAAAAAGACCAATCTTTTTAGTGGACATCATGGTTTTTGTTTTTAAAAAAACATTCCTTGAAGTTTAGTATTTTCCAAATGAACAAAAAATATATCAAAATGATTGTGTTTGACTTATCATTAGATATTAACTAATATTTTTTTTCCCCGATTTTGGATTTATTTTTGCCACCTATGGAGAAAGTAAAAACATTGATCATTGGCAGTGGCCCGGCGGGATATACAGCTGCTATTTATGCTGCTCGTGCAGACCTTAAACCTTTGTTGTATACCGGTATGGAACCCGGAGGTCAATTGACCACCACCACGGAGGTGGACAATTTCCCCGGTTATCCCGATGGAGTAGATGGCCCAACCATGATGGTGGAGTTACAAAAACAAGCCGAACGTTTTGGTACCGAGGTACGTATCGGTCACATCAGTAAAGTAGAATTTTCCAAAGAGGTGGGAGGCGTTCACAAAGCCTTTGTAGAGGATGGTACAGAAATACATGCACAGACCATCATCATCAGCACCGGAGCTACGGCCAAATATTTGGGTTTACCCAGTGAACAAAAACTTCGCGGTGGAGGGGTTTCTGCCTGTGCTGTCTGTGATGGTTTTTTCTACAAGGGTCAGGAAGTGGCCATTGTTGGTGGAGGAGATACAGCCGCCGAAGAGGCTACTTATTTGGCCAATATTTGTTCTAAAGTGACCATGCTGGTAAGAAAGGATAAAATGAGGGCTTCTAAAGCCATGCAGCACCGTGTTACCAATACGCCCAATATCGATCTGCGCTACAATCATGAGATCGACGAAGTATTGGGAGATCAAGTTGTGGAGGGACTTAGAATTTTCAATAACCAGACCGGTGAAAAGGAGGAAATCAAAATTACAGGTCTGTTCATTGCCATCGGTCATCAACCCAATACAGAGATCTTTCAAGGTCAACTGGACATGGATGATGAAGGTTACCTGATCACAAAGGGTAAATCAACCAAAACCAATATCCCCGGGGTTTTCGCTTCCGGTGATGTGCAAGACAAAGAGTACAGACAAGCCGTGACAGCTGCAGGGACTGGTTGTATGGCTGCATTGGATGCGGAACGGTACTTACAAACCCTATAGATCAAAAATTGCCCTCCGGATTATGGGCTTCGAAATGGGTTAAATTTTTATCTTCAAAACCATAGACTACATTAATTGGGTTGCAGCATATTTCGCAGTCCTCTACATACTCTGTTTGACCCAATGAGGGGTCTAACAACATGGAAATCTCCTCCCAGCAATAAGGGCATTGAAAGAAATGTTCAAACATTAGTTCTTTGCTATGGATTCAATGGCCGCAACGAGTTCTTCCCAATTTTCCATTTGTTGGGACAATCGTTTTTTCTTTTCCTGGTAGTGGTCAAAAAAATCGGGGATACTGATGGTCTGGTCATAGTTAATTTCCAGTTCGAGATCAATGGCTTTAATTTCCCGCTCCAAAGTGGCGATTTGATCTTCCAGCTTACTGAGTTTATTCTTTAGTGATTTCTCCTTTTTCTGAAGGGTGTAATCATTAACTCCCGTGTCTGGCTGTTTGCTTTTACGTTCCGTCTTTTCCAATTCTTTTAGGGAATCCAATTTTTTGTTTTCCAAATAGGTATTGACATCGTCCAGATACAGTTTGGTTTTACCGTCCTTAAATTCGAGTACTTGATGGCAAAGGCCGGAGAGGAAATCACGGTCGTGAGAAACCATCAAAAGGGTTCCCTCAAAATGAATGAGTGCCTCTTTTAAAATCTTTTTGGATTGAATATCCAAGTGATTGGTGGGTTCATCCATGACCAAAACATTGAAAGGTTGTAAAAGCAATTTACAAAGTGCCAGTCGATTGCGTTCTCCACCGGAGAGCACACTGACTTTTTTTTCTACTGCATCGCCTTTGAATAAAAACGCTCCCAGCATATCTCTGACTCTTGTTCTGTTTTCTGCTGTGGCAGCATCCTGCACAATCTCCAAAACGGATTTGGAAGCCTCCAGAGTTTCGGATTGGTTTTGGGCAAAATAGCCAATTTTGACATTGTGCCCCAACCTGAGATTGCCCGACCCCTTGATGACAGACACTAATAATTTGGCCAATGTAGATTTACCTTGACCATTTTGGCCTACAAATGCCAGTTTGGTTCCCCTCTCAATGTAGAGGTCCACATCGTTTAATACTTTTTTATCACCGTAACTCTTGGTAAGGCCTTTGGTTTCAAAAATCATTTTTCCGGGTTGGAGGGCTACCGGAAACTTGAGTTTCATAGCTTCTGTCTCTTCAGCATCAATTTCGATGCGTTCCACCTTATCCAATTTTTTTATGAGCGATTGCGCCATGCTGGCTTTAGAGGCTTTGGCCCTAAAACGCTCGATGAGTTTTTCGGTTTGTTGAATTTGCTTTTCCTGATTTTTCTGAGCGGCCTGCTGTTGTGTTCGCATCTCGTCTCGCAAACTCATAAAAAGGGTATAGGGCTTTTTCAAATCAAAGTGCCGTTTGTTGACAATCTCAATGGTTCGATTGGTTACCTGATCCAAAAACATAATGTCGTGAGAAACCAATACCACCGAACCTTTGTATTTCATTAAAAACTGTTCCAACCACTCGATGGAGTCAATATCCAAATGGTTGGTTGGCTCATCAAGCAAAAGAATGTCGTGAGATTTGAGGAGGATTTTTGCCAATTCGATACGCATGCGCCACCCTCCGGAAAAGGTAGCGGTCAGTTGATCAAAATCACGGGGAGTGAAACCGAGTCCTGCCAATATTTTTTCAGATTGTGCTTTGTATTGATAGCCCCCTATGACTTCAAAGGCACTGCCCAAATCACTCAACTCTTGGATGAGTTCTTGGTAGTCATCACTTTCGTAATCGGTTCGGGTATTGAGCAGTTTGCTGACTTCGTCTTGACGGGATTGATTTTTTAAAATTTCGGGAAAGGCTTGAAAGGTTTCTTCTAAAACCGTTCGATGATTTTCTACTTCTAACTCTTGCGGTAAATACCCGATGGTGGCATTTTTTTCGAGAGACATCCCTCCTACTGAAGGACTGTTTTTTCCCGCCAATAATTTGAGTAGCGTACTTTTTCCGGCGCCGTTTTTTCCAATCAGCCCAATGCGATCCCCTCGACCAATTCTAAAGGATAGGTTCTCAAAAAGCACCTCCCCTCCAAAAGAAACCCCCAAATTATGAACATCAAGCATGAGTTGTTTTTTTCAGTTGCGAAAATACTGTTTTTCAAAACGTTTTATATCGGCTTCGGGGGGTAGTTTTTCGTTATTTTCTATGAATCGGAAAAGCCAATTAGACAATAGAGGAGACATAAGCACTCCACGGGTTCCCACCCCGTTCAAAAGATAAATATTGTCATGTATGGGGTGTCTGCCCAACAAAGGCCTTCTGTCGATAACCGTAGCTCTAATTTGAGCCTTGTGTTCGAGAATTTGGAAAGGAAGTTTTAAAAATTGTTTTAACTTAGAAAGTAGCCACTCTTTTCCCTCTTCTGATACTTTGGTGGTCTTGTCCTTTCGATTAAAAGTCGCTCCCACCCAAAATTTCTTATTTCCCATAGGGGAAAGAAAAATAGGCCCTTTAAAGATAACCTCCTCGGTAAGTTGCTCACACTTTATGGTGAGAATTTCTCCTTTAGATCCGATCAATGGCAAATAATTAAAATAGGGATTGTTTAGCCCGTGAAACCCTTCGCAAAACACTATCCGACGAGCTCTAATGTTTTTGTATTCTATAAATTCCCCTTGGATTATTGCCTTATGGTCTAATTTTTCTGATAGAAATTGATGGGGAATAATTTTATTGATATAGTGGGTCAAAAGTGTTTTGACATCAACCCTGGCACTTTGGATGACCTCACGCATAGCAGAAGGCGCTCTGACCTCCGGGAAATTATCTTTGGGGATCAATTGTTTATTTAAGTAGTTTTTGAGGGAAGTGCTAGAGGCAGCTACCCTCCAATCATTTTGCTCATGAACATCATTTAAGATTCTGTAAATGGGCAAGGGATGAATGACTTGGGTTTGAACCCACTTTTCTATATCGGAATAAAAAGGGAACGCATAATCTAAAAAAGCCTTGGCTCTCCAAACAGCATTGAATCGTTTTAAAACTGTTGGATTGACAATTCCCGCAGCCAGATGAGAAGCACTTTGCTCATCAGGTGCCACTACTACAAAGCTCTTATTATGCCTCCGTAATTGTTCGGCATAACTGAGGCCAGCAATACCAAACCCTACAATTAATGTATCTACTTTCATAAATAAAAAAAGCGTTATCAGAAGATAACGCTTTAAATTTAATGGAATTTCAAATTAATTGTTCCACATGTCTTGCTCATAATCCCGAATGACAGATTTGATTCGCTCAGACTCCAATAACATTCTCAATGCATCTTCATAGATGTAGTCTTTAACTTCTCTGTCCTCATATACATTTTCTTCCTTGTAAATGGTAGAATTGAATCTTCTGGAATTCAGCATATGATCATATGTGATGGGCTGAGATGAATTCCTACTGTTGAAGACTTTATTTGTGTTAAGGGATGCCCTTGCATCGGGAAACCATACCCAAAAGAGTTCAACCAAGTCTTCTTCCTCGCCAGCTAAAGTCTTAACAGCTACATCGGGAGCAACAGGGCAAACGGCCAACAGCCGATATTTAAGTTCACCAAGTCGCTTATCGAAGTACCATGTACCTTTAATCTTGTATTGTCTGATTTCTGCAGCAGTGATTCGTCTACGCTCAATAAACTGAGGGTCAACAAAGCCATCTGCATTGAATTGTTCATAACCTGCATCGGTAGTATCAACGGCCACCAGTCGTTCCTGGATTTCCTCATAAGTGAGTTTTTCCTGAAAATAAGCAGATTTATAAACCTCCTTGATATTGCTGTTGCTCAGGTTTTTTTTGAGCACATCAAAAAGAGATCTTCTGTCAGGACCTAAATTGAGGGTATCGGTCGGATAATAATAAGGGAAGTTTACCCTTTCATCCAAATCGATAATTTCCCAAACGGTCTTGGACCACATCACATCTCGGTCATCAACAAAACCATAAGCCAGGGGTGCTTCATCATTAGCTTCTTTCTGTTGATCATTAAGATCTCCAACATCTTGAGGCACTCTGGCGTTCAATAGATTGGCTTGACCACTGGCGGAATAGATTCCTCCTAATGTTAAGATGATTAATGAAAACAGTTTAAAAGCTCGGCTCATGACTTAAAGATTTAGTTGACCAACTGACAAATTACAGGTGAAATTTTCTTGAATTTATAAGATGGATTTTTGGGGTTAACCACTTTGATGTCAAAAATTTGAACAGACTGACCCGCTTTGGCTCTTCTTAGGGCACTTTTCGCTCTTGAATCCAGTCTACTTCCGTTAATACTGATGGTGGGTTGTCCCGGAACTTTGAATTTAAAGCTTACCGTTTTTAAGGTAATGTCAAAGTCAAAATCCTCCAAAACAGCTCCAATACTGGAAATCTCCAAACTGGACTTGGGAATCGTAACTGACCCGGTTTGTTTTCTCACAGTTCCCTGAGGTGCAGGGATGTCTTTGATTCTAAATTTGGTTGTGGTTGTAACCCTTTGTCCATCCGGTAATGTTCCACTGGCAGAAATTTTAATTTCTCTACCTTTTCCGGGTACCATATTGTATTTGCTCCCCCTGAGTTTTTTAAGTCCAGGTGCAGAAGCAGATACTTTATTATCTGGAATACCGGGAATGGATATGGTCATAGGGTTTTCAACTCCTCTGTAAACTACATTCATCTTATCGGCAGAAATAACCGCAGAATTGGGTTTAGAAATTACCGCAAATGATTGATTTACCGGGATTTTAGATTCTACACCTTCGTTGAGGAATACCAAATCTCCTGTGATCTCGTGATCACCAGGGCTTCCGGCAGAAACCTTGAGTTTGATTCCTCCAGCGATAAGATCATAATCTTTTTCCTGAAGTTTTCTCCCATCGATTTTTAAATCGACACTGTTGGGATTTTGTGCTCCACCTTTTCTACCCAATACAATACTACCGTCAAAAGTTTCCCCTTGATAATACGCACCTTTTTCAGTTTTCAATAAACTGATATAGTTAGACTCATTTACATTAGAGGACATTTTCAGCTCTTTACCCATTAGGGTCGCAAATACATCATGCTCCGTTTGACGAATATCATTTTGCATCATGGCAAATTTTGCCAATGAGGAAACCAACGGAAAACCTTGAAAATTAGCATTTAACCAAGGTTGGTCCATACCATCTCTGTTTTGGATATTTCCGTTTTCATCACCCGTAAAAAAACGAGCTTCAACCATCTCAATGTATTCAGGATATTGACTACCAAATACTTGAATGACATGCATTTTGTATTCATTGATCATATCGAGAAACTCAGCGGCCACTTGATCTGAACCTTCTTTAAAAAAGATAACATCCAGTGCCTCTCCTTTATCCATTTGAGCGTATTCTTTCAACTCTGGATCTTTTTCTCTTTGCTTCTCTGTGATCTGACTCATGATCTCAGAAATCCTATCATAGAAATCATCGGATTCCTGCTTAATTTGCTTTGCAGTTCTCAAATGACCGATCCATTTGCCACCTTTTTCTTTGGCATTGACCTCGATATTCTCAAAAATTGCATCGTTACTTTCATCCACCCTAGTGTTGGCATCACTAATTTTTTCATACATCTGGCCAAATCCATCTAAAACTTCCTTACTTACATTCAAAGCAAGCATGGTGATGAATACCAAATACATCAAACTAATGAGTTTCTGCCTGGGTGTTTCTTTTGCTCCAGCCATGTCCTATTCTAGTTTTTGTTCATAG
>JAAZUX010000034.1 GCA_018623955.1 Flavobacteriaceae bacterium
CCCCGCCTTTAAAAAAGCCTTTAGCTCCTCCATACATACCCTTAAGAAAGCTCTTAGATTTATTAAACCAACCTTTTTTTCCCTTCATACTTTTTCTATAGCTTTCACGGGCCCCCTTTAAAGCGCCCTTTCCTGCACCCATAACACCTCCGCCTAATCCGCCAACTAATCCTCCAACAGTACCTCCGGCTACTCCGCCAATTGCGCTTCCAACAGCACCCACCTTTCTCATACCGATATCAGCACCGCTAGCTACCCCTTTTAAAGCACCCTTTCCTGCACCTTTAATACCTCCACCTACACCGCCAACTAGGCCCCCAACGGTACCGCCAGCTACTCCACCGATTAGGCCTACAGCAGCACCTCCAAGTATGGTAGTTCCAGTTGCGCCAGCGGTAGCACCAGAAAGCCCCCCTGCTGCAGTATAACTAGCAATTGCAGGGAGTTCATCAAGGTTTTTTGCTGTATTTTCGGCAGTGTCTTTGGCAGTTTTTACTTTTGAAATTGCCTCATTGGTGTGGTCTATAATTTTAATACTATTTTTTTCTCCAATTGCACCCCTAACTTTTTTGGCGTTTTCTGAAGTTGCAAAACCTTGTGCTAAAGTCATCATTTCGTCAAGACTACCGGGCATTTTAGTAATTCCTGCATTTACCATTTGTTGGGCGTAGGGATTGTCTGAATGTAGAAAACTATTCGCCGCATTACTGGCCATACCTATTCCTTCATCAATACTTGTAGGTGCACTGGTAATTCCTGCACTTACCATTTGTTGGGCGTAGGGATTGTCTGAATGTAGAAAACTATTCGCTGCATTACCGGCCATACCTATTCCTTCATCAATACTTGTAGGTGCATTGTATAATAGGTTTTTAACAGTTTCATGATCCGGAAGCTCTATTCTTTGAACAACATTGTTTTCTTTATTTTGAATAGTTTTTTGTTGCTGAAAAGAGTATCTGTCAGCCATTGACTGTAATTGAACAGCTTGATTTACTTGCAAACTATTATTACTTTTTTCTTGCAGATTACTTAGTTTAACAGCTTCAGGACGGTTATCAACATATTGAGATGTTTGACTACTATCATTTTTTTGTTTTACAACTTTTTGTTTAAGTAGTTCTTTTTCGAAGTAAGTGCCCATATTCCCAAATAATTTAATAAATGTAATGATTAAATTTTGCCTCACATTAGATGTCTTTTCCTTTTAAATTTCAGTTGGAATAATGGATGTTTTAGAAATTAATTTTGAATCCATAAGTTGATTTCTAAAAGTCAATCTAAAAACACATCTTTCAATCAGCCAATTATTTAAGCAGATTAAGGCATGCTGTGACATTTTAAATATTTTTCATGTGAATCGGGTTATTATTTTATTTGAATAACCTAAGATAATCGAAAAATAAACTGCTAAAATTGAGATATTAGAGTGAAGTTAGTAAAACAGAGGAAAAGGCAACTCTATAGGCAACTAAAAAAGAAGCCCTGAAAACAAAGTGTATTCAGGGCAAAATAGTGGAGTCGGCGGGAATCGAACCCGCGTCCAAACAAGTCACAACCGAGCTTTCTACAGGTTTAGTTCTCGTTTGTTTTTCGAGGTATCAGTGACCGAAAACCGCCCTAGATACCCTTATCATCTTTATTGAAAAACACTACCGATGCCATAGCATTTCGATGTTGACATTTATGGTGCCTCCATACCGATCGCCGTCAACAAGGGCTATCGAGAGACATCCGGCTTCCCGACCTGGTCGGGACTAGGCAAAGACTTACTATAATTCAGTCGATTATGCAGCTAGAGCGTAGTTATTCTCGCCATTTAAAAGGTTGAAACATAAGATTTACGAGCTGTGTTTCAGTGCTCGACCTGCTTACTCCGTCATGGGAACCTGCTGTCAAAACCAGTCGACCCCAATTTTTCAATGAACTTCCTTTTTTAGAAGTGCAAATATACAAATTCCATGCCGTAGATGGTTTATGACCTTGATTTGTGATCATTCTGCTGTCAAACTCATGTGAAACAGTAGCGTTGGTTTATCGATGATGCTGGGTTCGGTGTGAATACCCAAGGCGATATTCATGTAGTTTTCTGTGAGTTCTTTGAGGATCACAAAAGTCCCCGCATCTTTATAGGCCAGGTACTCCGTCAGAATCAGTTGGGTTTTGTCCGTAAACTCCAGTTGATACTGGATATCAAAAAAAATATTCAAGTAAGAATTTTACTACAAGCTTTCGGTCACAAAAGCCCTCAAACGAGATAAACGGGCCAAAAGCCCCTCCAAATGTTGGAGGTCAAGCATATTGGCCCCGTCGCTTTTGGCGGAAGAAGGGTCAAAATGGGTCTCCAGAAAAAGGCCATCTACTCCCGTAACGATCCCGGCACGGGCAATGGTTTCTATGCTTTCCGGTCGTCCACCGGTCACTCCGCTACTTTGGTTGGGTTGTTGGAGGGAGTGGGTGACGTCCAACACAGTAGGGGCAAATTTTTTCATCACCGGAATGCCTCTAAAATCTACAATCAGGTCCTGATATCCGAATTGAGTGCCCCGGTCGGTGACCCAGGCATTTTGGTTGCCGCTGTCTTTAATTTTTTGGACGGCAAACTGCATGCTCTCTGGGCTCATAAACTGGCCCTTTTTCAAGTTGACAAACTTGTTGGTTTTTGCAGCAGCCACCAACAGATCGGTCTGCCTGACCAAAAAAGCAGGGATTTGCAATACATCCACATAGGCAGCAGCCATGGAGGCGTCTTCTTCGCTGTGAATATCTGTGACCGTGGGGACTTCAAAAGTATTCCCTACTTTTTCCAATATTTTCAAGGCTTTTTCGTCTCCGATCCCTGTAAAACTGTCCAATCGACTTCGGTTGGCTTTTTTAAAACTGCCCTTAAAAATATAGGGTATCGACAGGGCGTCGGTCACAGATTTTACCTTTTCGGCAATTCTCATGGCCATTTCCTCTCCCTCTATGGCACAGGGCCCGGCCATTAAAAAAAACTGATCGCTTTGGGCATGTACTATTTTAGGAAGGTCAGCGAGTGGCATATTGCTTTTTTGGTAAAATTACTAAAGGAATGGTAGAGAAAGGCAAATATGGATCAAAACTTATGTTTTGGCCACGACTTCAAACACCTTTCCGTCCTCACATTTGAAAATTTTCCCCGGGAATTTAACGATCATTTGATAATCGTGGGTGGCCATCAACAAGGTCATTCCTTTTTGATGGAGTGACTTGAAGAGTTGCATGATGTCCTGACTGGTTTGAGGATCGAGGTTTCCTGTGGGTTCATCTGCAATAATCAATTTAGGATCATTCAGCAAGGCCCTGGCAATGGCGATCCTTTGTTGTTCCCCTCCCGACAATTCGAAGGGAAATTTTTTTTTATTTACCGCTATACCTACCATGTCCAGTACCTCATCAATGCGATGATTGATTTTGTTTTTATCTCGCCACCCTGTGGCTTTTAAGACAAATTTGAGATTGTCCGCTATACTGCGGTCGGGGAGCAATTTAAAATCTTGAAAGACCACCCCCAAGGTTCTTCTCAATGAAGGTATCTGTTTGCTTTTGAGCCGTGTAAGGTCAAATTCCCCCACGCTTCCCAAGCCTCCGGCCAATTCCAAATCACCGTATATGGTCTTGATCAGACTACTTTTTCCGCTTCCCGTCCGGCCGATCAGAAACACAAAACTTCCTTCTGGAACATCGATGGATACATTTGTCAAAATGGTTTTTCCACTTTGCTTGATGGTGGCATCACTAAATGAAACAATATTTCTGGCCATAGGCATACAAATGTTCGTCAAATGTAAAGGGTTTTGATTGGCTAATAAAATTTGTTGATAAAATATACGCAAGCAAAAATAATTCCGTTCATATAAGAGATGTTTCTGTTTAACTTTGAATATGATTGACATAAAAAAAAATAGCTTTCTCCCAATTCTGTTGTTTTTTTTTACCGCCCTGAGTTGGTCACAAGTTTTTGACAAGGCTGCGCTAAAAATTAAGGCTACTGATCTTTATTATCAAGGGATCTTTCCCAATGTGGAGCCGGCCCTTGCCCTTTACGAAGATTTTAGTCTCACTGACACAGAACTGGAGGAAATCAATTATTTTAAAATGGTTACTGCTTTGCGGCTCAATGATCCGGGTGCAGTCAAACTGATCGAAACCTTCAATCTTGATTATCCCAACAATACCATTTTAAAAACCGTTTATTTGGATCTGGCCAATTATTATTTTAACAATGAAAAATACTCATACGCCCACAAGTGGTTTGCCAAAGTAAAAGCTGCCGATGTTCCCAAAGCGGCGCTTCCTGAGTTTTATTTCAATAAGGGATATACCCTTTTCAACAAAAAACAATACCCACAGGCCAAAACCTTGTTGGAAAACGTAAAATTTAATCCCAAATATGAGTCTGATGCTCATTATTATCTGGGGCATATTGCCTATCAGTTGGAGGATTATGCCGAGGCATCCAACTCCTTTACCCGGGTATCCAAAAAAGACCAAAAGGAAAATTTGGGCTATTTCCAAGTAGAAATGAATTTTAAGTTGGGAAGATTCGAAAAAGCCATTGCTTTGGGAGAGAAAGAAATTCAAAACCAAGCTGGAGACAATTTTTCCGAGCTTTCCAAAATTATAGGTGAAAGTTATTTCAACACTCAACAATACGATAAGGCATTAATACATTTAAAAAATTACAAAGGCAAAAAGGGCAAATGGACCCATGCAGATTTTTATCAATTGGGTTATGCCTATTATGAAACCGGCAATTACAGTCAAGCCATATATCAATTCAACAAGATCATCAGCAAAAAAGACAAATTGGCACAGAATGCCTATTACTACTTGGCAGAATGTTACCTCAAAAAAGAACGAAAACCTTCTGCCTTGAATGCATACAGGAGTGCTGCTTCAATGACCTTTAATCCGGACATTTCAAAAATAGCCTTACTCAACTATGCTCGATTGAGTTATGAGATCGGAAACCCCTACGAAAAAGTCCCACAGCTCATCATCAGATATCTCGAAACCTACCCCAAAACATCAGAAGAGCAAGAGCTTACGGCACTTTTGTTGAGTTCTTACACCAACAGCGGTGATTACGATGGTGTACTGTCTATTCTCTCCTCTCAAAACGATTATAAAGACGATCGTTTACTGCAAAAGGTAACCTTCCTCAAAGCCATTCAACTCTACAATGCCGGTGATTACCCAAAGGCAGGAGCATATTTCCGGAGGGCAGTAAAAAATGATAAAGTCAAAGCCCTTACGGCACAATCTCTTTTTTGGCTGGCACAAACTCATTACGAACGCAATCAATTTGAGGATGCTGTTGATGGATTTTTTGTTTTTGAAAACAATGTACCCAGAAAGGCAATGCTCAATGAATTGGATTACCACTATCACCTGGGATACACCTATTTTAAAATGGGCGAGTATGAATTGGCCTTGGGTTCATTCAAAAAAGTCATCGATCGACAAAAACACTATCCTCGCAGTAAAGTTCGCGATGCCTACATTCGCATGGGAGATGCTGAGTTTGCCATGAGTCGTTTCTGGCCGGCCATGGAGCAATACAACAAAGGGATTGCCATGTCTCCTGCACAATCCGATTATGCCTTATACCAAAAGTCCATAAGCTATGGTTTTGTAGACCGCAACAAGCAAAAAATCAACACGCTCATAGAACTGATTGATAAGCATCCCCGCTCTGCCTATATAGACGATGCCTTCTTTGAGTTGAGCAGTGCCTATGCTGTTGCAGGTTCTTTTGATACGGCCATCAATACTTACGATGAAATGATCGGTCGTTTTCCCAAAAGCCCCTACCTTCCCAAAGCTATTCTCAACAAAGGTTTGATCCTCTACAATCAGGAAAAGCTGAGTCTTGCAGAAAGTGTGTTGAAAAACTTGGTGGGGCGCTTCACCAAAGATGCAGTGGCACAACAGGCCCTGGGAACCCTCAAAGAAATTGCGGTTGATACCGACAAGGTTCCCCAGTTTACCCAATGGCTCAAATCATCGAATATCGATACCTTCTCTGATAATGAATTGGAGCAAACTGCATTTTCGGCTGCCGAAAAACAATTTTTAAGTGACCGTAAAAAACAAGCTAAAAAATCTTTTATTTCCTATCTGGAAAGTTATCCTCAGGGGCGCAATGCCCTCAGTGCCCATTTTGTATTGGCTGAAATTTATTTAGAAGAATCTGAAGACGAATCAGCTCTTGAACATTACCAAAAATTGATTGATGATCAACCCAATGAGTATTATGAACAAGCCTTGGTCAGGGCTACACAGATCTTGGTCAAACAGCAAATACAAGAAAAAGCAGTACCCCTTTGGAAGCAATTGGAGGCAGTAGCCGTATACCCGGAAAACAAACGTTATGCCATGTTCAATTTGATGCGTTCCTATTATCAATCTCAAAAGTTGGAGGAAGCACAAACCAAAGCAGAAGCTGTATTGAAATTGAAAAATATAGAAGTAAAAGTCAAATGGGATGCCTACGAAATATTGGCCCAAACCTCCATTGCTCTGGGAGATTCCCTCAAGGCCGAATCGGCTTTTAAGGTTTTGGAAAAAGCCCCTATCGACAAGCTTGCTGCAGAAGCTTATTATTTTAGAGCCCATCAAAACCACAAAAATAAGGACTATGAGAAATCCAACGAAGTCATCGCTCTATTGTCACAAAAATTTAGCAGTCAGCCCTACTGGGCCGCCAAAAGTCTATTGCTGATGGCCCAAAACTTTTATGCTGTCAAGGATGCCTTTCAAGCCACATACATTTTGGAATCCCTGATCGAAAATTACAAGCAGTTTCCCGAAATATCAAAAGAAGGTGAAACCCTATTGAATCAAATTAAAGAAAAACAAGCTGAGCAAAATGCCAGTTTATCCCAATCCAACGCCACCAATGAAATACAATAAGATTTTTATCGGTTTCTGGTTGTTCCTTTTTGGCTCCATTATTGCCGTGGCCCAAGAAGAAGAAACTGATGATCTGGGCACTCAAGAGGTTACTGTGGTTAAATCATACAGCCCCAGCCTTAAAAGTGTTTTTAAAATCCAAACCCTTCCCGAGATTGACGATTCTTTGGTTCAAAAAAAAATCAAGGTAGATTATACATTTGAATCAATACCTGTTCTCTCCACCTTCGTTTCCAACAAAGCTACCCCCCTCAAATTGCAACGCCAAGAAAGTTCGTTCTATCACAACTCTTATGTGATGGGGGGAATTGGAAATCAGTCCTATCTTCAATTCAATCTGTCGACCATGGTGCCCTTGGATCGAATGCAATCCATCGGTTTAGAATTTCTTTACAACAAAGTCGGAGCCATCGATCAAACGCTACTCAACAGTGATCAAAAAAGAACTTCTTTGAACTTGCTGCATCAATACAAACAAAACAATATGCGGGTGGATTCGGATTTGCGTTTTGATCGACAGGGACATAACTTTTTTGGATTGTATGATTTGGACTGGACAGAAATACCGTCTTTAAGACCGAATGTGATTGACC
>JAAZUX010000035.1 GCA_018623955.1 Flavobacteriaceae bacterium
AGAAGCCGCAAGGATCATTGGTAAATTACCCAACATGACTCCCGGAAAACAAAGAGGAAGACCAGTAAGGGTTCCCTTTAGTATTCCCATTACTTTTAGGTTACAATAGATATTGAAAACTTTCGAAAAAGTCTTAAAACCATGGTTTTAAGACTTTTTTGTTTTTATTAACAGACTATTTCCCTCTTTTTATTTATATTGATTTGTACCCAAATACCATGAAATTATGTTACCTAAAAAGAATTCTAAGGCAGATTTAAACAAGAACAGTACTACCTATTTCCTCATTGGGTTGGTGTTGATACTCCTCATCGTTTGGAGAGCGATTGAATTTAAAACTTATGAGAGGGATATTGAACTGGATCGTCTTAGTGTTATGGACGATGACGAAGAAGACATCCCGATTACTGAAATGAAGATCACCCCACCACCACCACCGCCACCGCCACCTGCTGCACCCCAGGTCATCGAAGTGGTAGAAGACGAGGAGGAAGTGGAGGAGACGGTTATCGAATCTACTGAGACCGATCAGGAAGAGATCATCGAAGTAGAGGAAATCGAAGTTGAAGAGGATGATGATGATATAGAAGTGCCTTTTGCCATCATTGAGGACATCCCTATTTTTCCAGGATGCGAAAAAGTATCTAAGAAGAAGCAACGCGATTGTTTTCAGGAAAAAATCAATAAACACATCAGAAAAAATTTCCGATATCCCGAAATTGCCCAAGAAATGGGTATACAAGGCAGGGTATATGTGAGTTTTATCATTGGTAAAGATGGAAGCCCAACGCATCATCGAAAGACTTCCCCAAATGATACCTGGAAAACAAAGAGGTAAAGCCGTTAGAGTTCCCTACTCTATTCCCATAACCTTTAGGTTGCAATGAGGATAAATATAGGATCTTAAAATTGTCATACAGGTTTGCATAGGGATGATTTGTAGCCTATCTTTGCGGTTGGATAATTGATGATGAAGACCCACTCCGATAGTTTACCCTTAATAAGCTTTAACCTTGTGACATTCGTAAGTGATTTCCTACAACTCACAAAGTTTCGTTTGGCCATCAGTGTGGTGTTTTCCTCAGTAGCAGGCTATTTGCTCGCCGCAGATCAAATTGAAGTTTCCATACTGCTGGGTTTGTTTTTCGGTGGTTTTGCAATGGTGGGAGCCTCCAATGCTTTCAACCAGTGGATTGAAAAGGATAAAGATGCCCTGATGGACCGAACCAAGAATCGTCCGCTTCCTGCTGGGCGTATGAATAACCTTACCGCTCTGGTTATTGCCTCCCTGCTAACGCTGCTGGGAATATTTATTCTGAACGACATCAATTTCAAAACCGCTCTTTTCGGCGCACTTTCGATACTGATATACACCTGTGTCTATACCCCCCTAAAGTCTGTTACCCCCCTATCAGTTTTTGTTGGGGCATTTCCGGGTGCCATACCCTTTATGTTGGGATGGGTGGCTGCAACAGCTAGTTTTGGGATCGAACCTGGGGTGCTTTTCATGGTTCAATTTTTTTGGCAGTTTCCGCATTTTTGGGCCATCGGTTGGATGATGGACGATGATTACAAAAAGGCAGGATTTAAAATGTTGCCCACCGGAAACCCCGATCGGGCTACCGCTTTTCAAATCGTATTTTACACTTTTTGGACCATCATCATTTCGATAACGCCCTATACCCAGTATAGTGGTGCATTGACCTTGTCATTGGGGGCAGTTGTGTGCCTGGTTTTGATCGGATTTTATTTTCTTTACCACGCCCTAAAATTGATGCAGAACAAGAGTAAAGAGGCAGCCAGAAAATTAATGTACGCCAGCATTGCATACATCAGCCTTTTACAAATAATATATGTTTTAGATAAATGGATCTAGCAATGGACGAACAAGCAATAAAACAGTACAAAGCCAAAAAGATGATGCTCTGGGTGGGGATGATCAGCATGGCCATGACCTTTGCAGGGCTGACCAGTGCCTATGTTGTCAGCAGTACCAGAGCTGACTGGTTGTCTCAATTTGAGATGCCGGCAGCTTTTGCCATCAGTACTATGTTAATTTTGTTGAGTAGTATCAGTTTCTATTTGGCCAAAAAATCCCTCTGGTCAAAAAATATAAAGCAAACAAAAATTTGGGTCTTGACTACTTTTGTGTTGGCCATATTATTTGTTTATTTTCAGTTTAAGGGATTCGGAGACATCATTGCCCAAGGCTATTACTTTACAGGTGCTGAAAGTTCAATCACCACTTCTTTTTTATACGTTTTAGTCTTGTTGCATTTGGCGCATTTGTTTGCCGGGATGATAGTCCTGACGGTGGTGTATATACGATTACTCAGAGGCAGCTATTCCGGATCCAACACCTTGGGCTTTGAATTGGCCCATTTGTTCTGGCATTTTCTTGACATCTTGTGGATTTATTTGTACCTATTTGTAGTGCTGTACAGGTAAAATATATAAATTTGTGCTAACTAATTTGAATTTGACTTTATGGAATTAACTGCAGCTGAAAAAGAGGCCAATCTTTGGGCTGGAGGTCAGCGACCACTCAACGCCAGTTATGGTAAATTGATGATGTGGTTTTTTATTGTGTCTGACGCACTTACCTTCTCCGGATTTTTGGTTTCCTATGGATTTTCCCGTTTTAAAAACATCGATTCCTGGCCCATTGCCGACGAGGTTTTTACCCACTTCCCCTTTCTGCACGGTGTAGACGCGCCGATGTATTATGTGGCTTTGATGACCTTTATATTGATTTTCTCTTCCGTTACCATGGTATTGGCGGTAGACGCAGGACATCATATGAACAAATCGAAAGTAACTTTTTACATGTTGTTGACCATCATTGGAGGTGCAGTTTTTGTTGGGTCTCAAGCTTGGGAATGGAAAAATTTTATCAAGGGAGAATACGGAGCTTTGGAAACCAAAGGAGGTCAAATTTTACAATTTGTAAACGCTGACACCGGAAAAAGAGTTGCCATTGCTGATTTCGCTGTTTCCATCCCAACCGAACGCAGCTCTCACAAAAGCAGCAACGGGATTTGGTACGAAAGCGAAGGGTCTTTACCCACTTACTCCCTAGCCGAAGTAGTTGAGGGATTTGAGAACAACAATAACCTGGTCATCAGAAGTGAAAAATTAGATGAAAATGGTCAAAAAATTGTTCTCTCCAGAGACGATTCATTGGATAAAATAGAAAATGCCGTTGGAGTAGTGGAAGGAGCAAACCTCGTCCATAACGAATATGGAAACCGACTCTTTGCTGATTTTTTCTTTTTTATAACCGGCTTTCACGGCTTCCACGTTTTTTCGGGGGTCATCATCAACCTCATCATATTTTTCAATGTGATTGTAGGAACCTACGAAAAAAGAGGTCATTATGAGATGGTCGAAAAAGTAGGGCTGTATTGGCATTTTGTCGATCTGGTCTGGGTCTTTGTATTTACATTTTTCTATCTCGTTTAACTCAAAAATTATAACCGATGGCTGAAGGAGCACACAAACTTGCAATTTTTAGAGGATTATTAAAGTTCAAATCCAACGTTCAAAAAATTTGGGGCGTTTTGATTTTCTTATCAATCGTAACCACCATTGAGGTGGCTTTGGGGATTGTCAAACCCGATTTTTTGATGAATTATTTTCTCAGCATGAAATTGTTGAACTGGATATTTATCATTTTGACATTGGTCAAAGCCTATTATATCGCTTGGGATTTTATGCACGTCAGGGATGAAAGGGGCAGCCTACAAGGTGCCATAGTTTTACCGCTGATCATTTTAATTCCTTATTTGATATTTATTTTAATTCTCGAAGCTGACTACATCTTTGAAGTAATGAATAGCGGTTTTGTGAGTTGGAATTTTTAGGATTTAAAGGACACATTCTTTTTCATGAGTAAATCTTTTAAAAAATATTTTGTCCTCTTTATTCTCTTTGTATTTCCAATAGTAATCTACTTGTTTTTTGCCTCCGGTAAAAATAACTTTGCGCTATTGCCTGTTTTGACCCCTTCAGTAGACGATGTCCGTCAGTGGGAGACCCTCTCAGGCGACACTGTTCAATTGCTAGAACACATCACCGTATTGGGTTTTTGGGGGGAAGACCTTTCCGATAAGAAAGGGGATGCCCTAAACCTCAATCAAAAAATTTATAAACGTTTTTATCAGTTCAAAGACTTTCAGTTTGTCATGGTAGTGCAAGAGGGCCAACAGGTTCAAGTTGAGGAACTCAAACAGGAATTAAAATCAGGAGTTGGAACTGACTTGATCAAATGGCGATTTGTTTTTGGAAATGATGATCAAATTGCATCTCTGTTCAAGAGTTTGAAAACTCCTTTGCAACTCACCGCCAAAAATAGCTTACCCTATGTTTTTATCATCGATAAAGAACGCAACCTCAGGGGACGCGACGACGACGAGGATGAGGGAACTCTGTTTGGTTTCAATGCCCAGTCTGTTGCTGAAATCAACAACAAAATGGTCGATGACATCAAGGTGATCCTGGCCGAATACCGCCGTGCATGGAAGAAGTACAACAAGAATACTGCTCCCTAGCATGAAAAACTTCAGCTATATAGGATTAATCATTGTTTTGATTGTTTTTGGTCTTTTGTTTATCCCTAAAATTGTCGATCGGGTAGCCAACAACACTCAGGTAGAGAGTAATCGTACCGTACCGGCAAAACCCTTGGCCTATATCAAACTCAACGGTGAAGCCAAAAAAGTACCCCAGTTTCTGATGCGCAATCAAGACAGTTTATTGATTGGTAATGAGGATTTTAGAGGAAAAGTTTATTTGGCAGAATTTTTCTTTACCCGCTGTCCTAGCATTTGCCCCATAATGAATAAGAACATGAAGATTTTGGACGACCGTTTTGGTGATCGCCAAGATTTTGGGATTGCCTCTTTCACCATTGATCCGGACAATGATAAACCCCACGTACTTAAAAAATATGCAGAAGATTATGGTGTAAAATCTCAAAACTGGCATTTTTTGACCGATAAGAAATCCACGGTCTACGATCTTGCAAATTCAGGATTTAGTATCTTTGCAGGGATTAATCCTGCAGTAGCTGGTGGTTTTGAACATCAGGGATATTTTGCCTTGATCGACAAAAACGGGTACATCCGATCACGGGTCGATCGTTTTGACAACCCCATCGTTTACTATTCCGGTTTGGATCGTGAGGATCAAGAAATACAAGGAGTGGACATGCTGTTGGAGGACGTCCAAAGGCTATTAAAAGAATAAAACCGAGTGAAATGAAAGAGCAAAATATAAGCGATCCCTCTAAGAAATACAGTAAGCTCATTACGGCTGTATCCATTTTGATCCCTGTGGTGGTAGCGATTCTTTTTACAGTGAGATTACCCAATGTAGCCCCTCTTAATTTCTTACCTCCCATTTATGCATCCATCAATGCATTGACCGCCTTGATTTTGGTGGTGGCCTATGTGGCCATCCGAAAGAAAAAAATCAAACTTCACGAAACATTGATGAAGACGGCCATAGCTCTATCCTTGGTTTTCTTGGTGATGTACGTGGCCTATCACATGACCTCAGACCCCACTCCTTATGGTGGGGAGGGCGCGGTGAAATACATCTACTATTTCGTCCTTGTTTCTCATATTATACTTTCCATTGGGATCATACCCATGGTATTGATCACCTATGTAAGGGCAATTTCTAAAAGATTTGCAGATCACAAAAAAATCTCTGTCATTACTTTTCCGATATGGTTGTACATCGCCATTACCGGGGTAGTGGTGTATTTGATGATAGCACCCTATTATTAATCCCATGCGTATATTGATCTCATGTTTGTTGATACTACTGACGGTTGCAGAGGCTTCCGCTCAGTGTTCTATGTGTAGGGCAGTTTTGGAATCGGGGGAGGCACAAGAGACAGCCAAAGGAATCAATAATGGTATCATTTATTTAATGGCCATTCCCTACCTTTTGGTTGGTTTTGTGGGTTACCAAATTTTCAAGCTCCTAAAAAAAGAATAAAATACCTCTTAGCAATTAATATTCTTTTCGGGCGTTATCTTTTAAGTAAGTAGTAACTTTGGCCACAGAAAAATCATTAGCATGATCAACATCAAAAATCTTCACAAATCCTATAAGATGGGAGACAGTTCACTACATGTTCTCAAAGGGATTGATTTGGATATCAAAGAAGGAGAGTTGGTGGCCATCATGGGATCATCCGGATCGGGCAAATCCACACTGCTCAACATACTGGGAATGCTCGATTTGGCAGATGAAGGAAAATACGTACTCGACAATGTATTGATTGAAGGTTTGACCGAAACCACTGCAGCCAATTACCGCAACCAATTTTTGGGGTTTGTTTTCCAATCTTTTAACCTCATCAATTATAAAAATGCATTAGAAAATGTTGCTTTACCACTTTATTACCAGGGTTTAGGAAGAAAAATCCGACAAGCAAAAGCCTTGGAATATCTGGAAAAGGTAGGATTAAAAGATTGGGCCACACATTTACCCAGTGAGCTTTCCGGGGGACAAAAACAAAGGGTGGCCATCGCCCGAGCCATGGCTTCTCAACCAAAAGTTCTGCTGGCCGACGAGCCCACCGGAGCATTGGATTCCAAAACATCAAATGAAGTCATGAGTTTGATACAACAAATTAACAATGAAGGTAAAACCATTTTGGTGGTTACCCATGAATTGGATATTGCACACATGTGTAAAAGAATCGTTACCCTAAAAGATGGGGTCATTGTTGAAGATCAAAACGTTGACCAGGTTATTGTTGGGAATCATGTTTAGCAGAGACCGTTGGCAAGAAATTTTTGAAACCATTCGCAAGAACAGGCTCAGAACTTTTTTGTCTGGTTTTACGGTGGCTTTGGGGATTTTTATTTTCATCGTTCTCTTTGGATTTGGGAATGGATTAAAAAACACCTTCAAACAGTTTTTTTTAGATGACGCTACCAATACATTATGGGTCTATCCCGGTAAGACTTCCAAACCTTATCGCGGATTCAAAGCCAACAGAAGGATAGAATTTGAAAACAGTGATTTGGAAGATATCAAAGACAATTTCAAATTTTTCTTAGAGGGCATTACACCCAGAATCAACAGAAGTGCGCGGGTGAGGTATAAGGGAGAATCGGACAACTACTCTACCCGAGCGGTAGCTCCTGACCATCAGTACATAGAAAAAACCCTCATAATGAAGGGTCGGTTCATCAATCAGGATGACTTAGATAAAAAGACCAAAAACATAGTCATCGGTCGTTTGGTGACCAAGGATCTTTTTAAGAATGAAGACCCCATCGGAAAATATTTAGAAATAGGATCCAGTGCTTTCAAGGTCGTTGGCGTGTTTCAGGATCAAAGTGGAGATCGAGAGGAAAGATTG
>JAAZUX010000036.1 GCA_018623955.1 Flavobacteriaceae bacterium
AAGCCCTTCATCTACAGGCTCTGCCCACAAATGGCTGGTAGAAATATGAAGATTTGTGTCGCTCGTTTGATACACTACTATGTAATCTTGAGTTTACCGCTGGGGGAGAACACTCTGGAAACTTTGATCACCGAAATTGACGAGGAGGTCTCAAAAATTCAAAAAGAACTGATCTCCGAAAAAGACTATCAAAAATTACAAAATCAGTTTGAATCCGAATTTGTCAATTCTAATTCTACCATTGAGGGGATTGCGAATTCACTGGCGGAATATTATGTCTTTTACGATGGAGACACCAACCTGATCAACAAAGAGTTGGATCTTTACAAGTCCATTAGTCGGGAAGAAATACGCAAGGTTGCGCAAAAATACCTCAACACCAACCAGCGATTGGAATTACACTATTTACCTGAACCCCAAAAAGAAGAAAAATGATAAGACTCCTAATATTATTCGTTTGCGTTGGCTTTTTGAGCAATGTACAAGCACAAGTTGATCGATCTGTACAACCCCAGCCGGGGCCCGCTCCGCAAATTAACTTTGGAACACCGAAAGAACACCAATTCAAAAATGGTCTGACCCTAATGGTGGTAGAAAACCACAAACTCCCTCAAGTTTCCGTTTCACTGAGTATCGACAACCCCCTTGCCGTAGAAGGCGAAAAAGCAGGTTTGTCGGGACTGTTGAGCAGTATGATGGGAAAAGGATCCAAAAACATCCCCAAAGATGAGTTCGAGGAAGAAGTAGATTTTATGGGTGCCCGACTGGGTTTAAGTGCCCAAGGCGGATATGCCAGTGCTTTAAAACGCTATTTCCCCAGGGTTTTTGAAATGATGGCCGATGCTGTCCTAAACCCCCATTTTCTTGAAGAAGAATTTCAAAAAGAGGTGGACAAAACCTTGGAAGGTTTAAAAGCATCTGAAAAAGATGTAAAAACCTCAGCGCGCAGGGTAGAAAACCTCCTTTCCTATGGTAAGGATCATCCCTACGGCGAATACATTTCGGAGGAAAGCATTAACAGGGTGTCACTAAATGATCTGGAGCAATTGTATCAAAAAAACTTTCACGCTCAAAATGCTTACATCACCATAGTAGGAGATATTGATTTTGAAACCGCAAAAAAGCTAACCAAAAAATATTTTGGTAAATGGCCCAAAGGTCAGGTTACATCGATGTCCTTCCCCAAACCGGAAAATGTAGCCCAGACCCAAATTGCCTTTGTGGAGATGCCCAATGCCGTTCAATCTGAAGTTTCGGTTGTCAGCACTGCAAATATGGACAGAAACAACCCGGATTACTACGCGCTAACGATTGCCAACCAAATCTTGGGTGGCGGTGGAGAGGCCCGGCTGTTCCTCAACTTGAGAGAGGACAAGGGCTATACCTATGGATCCTATTCTCGTTTTAATATCAACCACAAAACCAAATCACGATTGCGGGCTTTTGCCGCGGTTCGCAATGCCGTAACCGACAGTGCTGTGGTACAGCTACTCTACGAAATTGACCGTATGAGTAAAGAAATGGTTACCGAAGAAGAGCTCAAACTGGTCAAAGAAAAATATGCAGGTTCGCTGATCCGGTCTATGGAGGACCCCGAAAACATAGCCAGTTTTGCTTACAACACCAAGACACAAAATTTGCCGCCCAATTTCTATAACAACCTTTTAAAAAACATGCAAAAGGTGACAAGAGAAGACATTTCCAGCGTGTCCAAAAAATACTTTGACCCCAAGCTGATGCGGGTGGTGGTCACCGGAAAAGGAAGTGATATTTTGACCCCATTGGAAAACATTGAATTCAATGGTCAGAAATTAGAAGTGCTCTATTATGACAAATACGGCAATGGTACAGACAGACCCGAATTTTCCAAACCCCTACCGGAAGGTTTGACCGCCAAGAGCGTGATGGACGGTTATATTGAGTCCATCGGAGGTAAAGACAAATTGGAAGGTGTAAAAACTAAGGCTTCTATTTCAGAAGCCAGTATGCAAGGCATGACCATACAGGTCTCCAACCGACAAACAGCCAAAAAACAAATGCGGGTAGAGGTCAGCATGATGGGCAATGTGATGCAAAAAACGGTAGTAAACCAAACCAAAGGTTACAACGAAATGCAGGGACAAAAAATGGAGATGAAAGGGGGGGAACTAGAGAACACTCTCAAAGATGTATCCATTTTTCCCGAACTGGAAATCGACCCCGATCAAATTTCATTGAAAGGAATTGTATCTGTTGATGGAGTTGACGCCTATGAAATCAAATGGTCGGACAACAAAACCGTTTTTTATGCTGTGGAGGATTTTCTTAAACTCCAAACCGTAGAAACCATGGAAATGCAGGGGCAAATTCAATCCTCCACAACCTCCTTTAGTGATTATAAGGCCGTAGAAGGCATTCGCTTCCCCCACCTTGTCAAACAAGATATGGGCCCGCAAAAAATAGATTTTCAGGTGAAATCCATCATCCTTAACGAACCCATGCCCGACACTTTATTCGAATAAAATACCGTCTGTAAAAAAATACTTTTTTTGCCCCAAATAAGAAGTCATTGGTAAACCTAAATCATACTACTGCCAACAACGTGTATAAGCAATAGCGGTTCGAGTGCCAACTCAAACCGCTTTTTCATTTAAATAAAGTATATTGTAGTTCGAAAAGCAATTGCAAAAACCCGCTTACTGCTCATACACAAGACCGTTCTCCAACAAATCCCAGACCATTGTATCCATCTTCTTATTTAATATTATCTTTAACCTATGAAAAAAATACAACTCTTTTCGCTATTGATCGGACTGTTTGTTTTTAGTGCCTGTAAAAACAATCAAGCCCCAAAAACCGTTACGGTAGAAACGACTGCGGTCAAGACCGTTGAGGCCGCCTTCCAAAAAGCTCAGCCCATGGCCATGAGCATCGAAGGAATGGTTTGTGCTGTGGGTTGTGCGGCAGTGATTGAAAAAAACCTCAACCAGACCGAAGGGATCAAAGAAGCCAAAGTAGATTTTGAGACCAAAAAAGCCACTTTGATCTTCGATGCCGAAGTCTTATCCCCCAATGAAGTCACTCAAGTAGTGCTCAAGACAGGAGAGGCCTATACGGTCAAAGATTTCCAACTTTTGGATTAATCCTTCCAGCGCAAGGTTTCCATCAGGTGCATTACATCTCGCTCCACGTATTTGGCTGCGGGCATGATGGAATCGTAATTGGGTCGTGAATAAAAATAAAGTGAACCCATCAGAAAGTGATCGGTAGAGTCTGTCAGAAAAAACTGCAACTGAGAGGCAGCATTTCCCACCACAGTAAAAAGGGTGCCATAGACCCTTCTTTCGGGGGCCATAAAGACTCTTTCCGGTATTTCTTCTGCTTTGATCATGTGCTTTCCCGGAAGCTGGTAGGCATCGTTTAACAGAGAATCTATATTGTTTTCTACCCCTATATAAGACAAATACAAAGTGGCTTTCATTTTGGGATAATACAAATCCGGAGCAGTTTTGGCGATTCTTTTCAGTTGTACCCAGTTGTTGTATTCAAAATCGAAACGATAAGTATCGGGTAGCTGCTTATAGTTTGGTTGTGGGTATTGGAGGCGCAATTGTGCCTTGGGTTTGGGTTGCTGGACACTTTCGCATGCCACCATTAGCGCCATCGAAATCAATAAAAATACACCGGCCCATTTTGCTGCTCTCATACCGAAGGAGGTAAAATGATCTTGATTCTTTTGATCCGCTTTCGATCCACGGATTCTATGACAAACTGATATCCTTCGAATTGTATGACCTGACCTACCTTTGGGAAAGCCTGAGCGATCTCAAGTACAAAACCTGCTATGGATTCTGATTCTCCCTTGGATTTTTCAAAAATCTCTTCTTCCTCCAGGTCAATGACCTTATAAAAATCTTTGAGGTTGATCTTCGCATCAAAAACAAAAGTAAAATCGTCCAACTTGGAATAGATCAATTCATCATCGTCAAACTCGTCGCTGATGTCGCCTACAATTTCCTCAATCACATCCTCTAAGGTAATCACCCCCGAAGTACCTCCGTATTCGTCGACCACCACTGCCAGGTGAATTTTTTTCTGTTGAAATTCTTTAAGAAGATCATCCAATTTCTTGTTTTCCGGGACGTAAAAAACAGGTTTTAAAAGCTTTTTCCATTTAAAGTTGGACTGCTCAAGGTGAGGCAGTAAATCTTTGGTGTACAAAATTCCCACAACACTATCCATATTCTCAGTGTATACCGGAACCCTCGAAAATCCATTTTCTAGAATCAGTGGAACGATGGTTTCCATATCCATATCCTCTGAAAGGGCAAAGACATCGATGCGGGGACACATGACCTGTTTGGTATCGGTATTCCCAAAGTTTACGATTCCCTGCAAGATTTTGTGCTCTTCCTTGGTGGTCTCCTCCTCACTGGTCAACTCCAAGGCCTGAGACAATTTGTCAATCGAAAATTCATTGTTCTTTTGCGCTAAGCGCGACTCCATAAATCGGGTGATTCTACTCATGGGGATGGTGAGAAAAAACAAAAAATAACGATCGATGGTATAGATTGGAAAAGCCACAGCTTGGGAGAAAGTCATGGCATTTCTGTTGGCGTAGACCTTGGGTAGAATTTCACCAAAAAAGAGGATTAAGAAGGTAATGACCCCAATTTCAATCAAAAGGACAATCAAAGGATTTTCGATCTGACTGAAGAGATCCTCTCCCAAAGAGGCGAACAGCAATACGATGGCAATATTGATGAAGTTGTTGGTGATCAGAATGGTGGCCAAAAGGCGTTTGGGGTTTTGGAGCATCTTTTGGATGATGTCCATTTGGCGGGATTTTTTCTCCGCTTCGGAATCCAATTGCTCTTTGGTCAAAGAAAAGAAAGCCACCTCAGCACCAGAAACCAGCCCTGAGGTGATCAGTAGCAATACAAGTAAAATGAACTGGATCAATAAAGACCCCTGAACATCTAGGAAAATGATTAAGAAACTTAAAGGGTCAGGATCCAATTAACTTATACTTTGATTAAAATGGAAGATCGCTTTCCGGGGGATTGTCTTCCACAGCTGGCGGTGCCGGTGTATCGGCATCGGATCCGCTTGCCTCACTTTTTTTGGTAGTCAAAAATGTAAATTCATCTACATTGACTTCGGTGGTGTAACGATCTTTTTGATCTTGATCTTGCCACTTTCTGGTTTTAATCCTTCCCTCGATGTAGATTTTGTCCCCTTTACTAAGGTATTTCTCACAAATCTCCGCAGCTTTATTCCGAACCACCACATTGTGCCAATCGGTGTTGGTCACTTTTTCTCCAGAGGTTTTGTTGGTATACACTTCGTTGGTTGCAAGTGGAAATCTTCCTATGCAACCTCCACCATCGAAATAATGCATTTTAACATCATCTCCGAGGTGGCCAATTAACATAACTTTGTTTAATGTACCATTCATGATAAAAGATTTTCGGATTACACACTCAAATGTAATGAATCACAATCAGTTGATAAAAAATTTATCTCTAAAATTTTGAAGTACTTTGGGCATGGGATAGTCTTGAATCTGGCTGCTTTGAGTGTCTAAATTAGTACTTTCACTGAGCTTGACAATCCAAAAATTAATTTCTAGATGTTGATGGGTAAGTTTGTGAAAGATAGGTTCGTCATTCCATTTGTCAATCACAAAATCGGATGTAATATGGTGTTCGGCCAAAAGTGATTTGAGCTGACCCTGTTGATAGTGCTTTTGTTTTGCGAAAGTTTCGATCAGGGGGAATTGATATAAATTTTGCCAAATTCCGTTTCCCTCTCTTTTCTGTAAAAGGGTGTTTTTGGATTCATCGATCAACACAAAAAAATGAAGGTAGCGGTTTTTGACTTTAACTTTATTGGCTTTGACAGGAAGCAAACCCACCTTAGCTTGTTGGAAAGCTATGCATTGGTTTTTAAAAATACAATCCTGGCAATTTGGGTTTTTGGGAACGCACTGAAGTGCCCCAAATTCCATCATGGCTTGGTTAAAGTCGCCCGGAGCGGCTCCTTTGATCAAATTCTGGGCTTTTTCTTTGAAAATTTTGTGGGCTCCGGAAGCATCAACGGGTTGATCCATGCCAAAAATTCTTGATAATACCCTGTATACGTTTCCATCCACAACGGCTTGTTCTTGACCGAAACAAATAGATGCTATGGCACTGGCCGTATAATCTCCAATTCCTTTAAGACTTTTGATTTGATTAAAATCATTGGGAAACCGCCCGTGGTATTGATGGGTGATGGTTTTGGCGGTAGCATGGAGATTTCTAGCCCTAGAATAGTAGCCCAGTCCCTGCCAAAGCTTCATGACATGATCTTCTTTGGCAGCAGCCAGTTGCTCGACAGTTGGAAAGTTTGAAATAAAAGACTCGTAATAGGGAAGACCTTGAGCCGCTCTTGTTTGCTGTAGGATGATCTCCGACAACCAAACATTATAGGGTTTGGTATTTTCACGCCATGGAAAAGGTCTGCGGTTTTCTTTGTACCAGTCTAACAATTTTTTATGGAAGCTCATTGTGGCGTTAAAAGATGAATTTTGGAGAAAAGCACCAACAAAGATAAAAAGGTAAGTCTGAACGAATTATCATTTTAATTTTTATATTTGCAAGCCTCTAAATAACTAATAGTAATACCAATTAAATATGACAAAAGCTGATATTGTCAACAATATATCCGATCAGCTAGGGATTGACAAAAACGATGTCCAGGCCACCGTTGAATGTTTTATGAAAGAGATCAAGGATTCATTAGAAAGTGGTGAAAATGTTTATTTGCGAGGTTTTGGAAGCTTTATCATCAAAACCAGAGCTGAAAAAACAGGCAGAAATATTTCTAAGAATGTAGCTGTAAAAATCCCAGCCCATAATATTCCGTCCTTTAAGCCTGCAAAGGTTTTTACGAATGGGGTAAAATCAAAGGTAGAAGTTGCATAAAAAATCAATTATAAATTCAAAATTAAATTTGAACTATGCCAAGTGGTAAAAAAAGAAAACGGCATAAGGTAGCCACGCACAAAAGAAAAAAGCGTAGAAGAGCCAACCGCCACAAGAAAAAATAGTGTTTGGAAATACACTTAAAAATATATCCAAAGTTCATTGATATTTGATACTGCTCAGTCAGTATCCTCAGGAAAATCCTGAATATTTATTGTTTAACAACGACACGCTATGTTGTCGTATCTAAAATTCATCAGAGTGAATAAAGAACTGATAATACGATCGAATTCC
>JAAZUX010000037.1 GCA_018623955.1 Flavobacteriaceae bacterium
GCTCTTTGGCATATTTTACTGAAGCCTCAAAAGCACCTTTGGCTATTCCCAAAGAAAGTGCAGCGATCGAAATTCTTCCACCGTCCAGTATCTTCATCGATTGAATAAATCCCTCACCAACATCTCCCAGACGATTGCTGTCCGGAATGATGCAATTGTCAAAAACCATCTCAGCGGTTTCCGAGGCACGCATTCCCAATTTGTTCTCTACTTTTCCAGCGCTGAAACCCGGCGTACCTTTTTCGATGACAAAGCTGGTCATCCCATGGCTATCTCCTTTTTCTCCATTTCTAAAAATAACAACAGCCAAGTCACAGGACTTACCGTGGGTAATAAAGTTTTTAGTTCCATTCAAGACCCAATGATCACCTTGTTTTTTGGCAGTCGCATTCATACCTTTTGCGTCAGAGCCCGTGTTGTACTCGGTCAATCCCCATGCACCTATCCACTGACCGGTGGCCAATTTGGGCAACCACTTCATTCGTTGCTCTTCATTACCAAATAGGTAAAGGTGTTGGGCGGCCAAAGAATTGTGAGCCGCTACCGACAGACCAATGGAAGGATCAACTTTTGAAATTTCTTCGATCACAGCAATATACTCGTGATAACCCATACCGGAACCACCATAGATTTCGGGGATCAACACCCCCATAAAACCCAATTCTCCAGCTTTTCTCAAAACTGTTGCAGGAAAAAATTGTGACTCATCCCACTCCATCACATTCGGCCGAATGTACTGATCTGAAAAATGTTTTGCGGACTCAATGACCATCTTTGTGGTCTCTCCATAGTTCATACTCACCGCTCTGTCTAACTCAAACATAGTCTTAAAATGTCTGTAAATATAAACTTATTCTCTCTATTTTCAATGAGTCAAATCCCTCAATATTTTGAAGATCACCAAACCCAATTCCCGTATTGGAGCTTCGCCATTTGATGATGTTCCGTGCATCTTGGGCTGAAAAATAGGGCAAAGCCTTCAACTCATCGTAGGAAACTGTATCCAAAAGCAATTTGTTCATTTGAGGTAAAACTTTGATATCGAATCGCTTTTGAATTCTTTGAACAACCGCACTGTCCAAGCCATAAACTTCATACAACTGATCCGGATCACTATACCCTTTTAAGTATTTTCTGTAATTGATGATCCGTTGAGAAAGTTTTTTACCCACTCCATAAATGATTTCCAAATCCGCCGCTTGGCAATGGTTCAGTCCTATTTTTTTTACCTTCTTTGTGTTTTGAGGGCTTGTTTTCTTACATTCTGGAAAAGTCAGGTAGGGACTCAGCACCGCCATCAGTTCGTCATCAACTCCTGCTACCCACTGAAATTGTTCGGCAGAATTTATCCATTTTCCCAATTTTCTATGGGCCATCAGTCGATCAAACGAATGGCGTTCCATTCCCAGCATATAAGCACGATAGTCTGACAAATAATTGGGATCAAAAGGATAAAGGTTTAATTTTTTCGTATCAGACTTTGCAGTAGAATCAATCCATTTTTGATGTTGTGCCATTGCCTTTTCGTCCCATTGAATAGGCTTGGAGATTTTTACAAAATCATTTATAAAAGGAATACACAACAGCAAAACCACCAGGATCAGCAGGGCATTTCGCTGGGCTTTACGCAGTTGTAAATGGGGGCCAATAAATTTCATTACGGGTTTTGGGGCCAGCCTTACTTGCCCTTGATGGCAGCGAGGTAGACCGTCAATTCTTCTTTTACTTTGGGATAGAGTAGTATCAAGCCAATCATATTGGGAAACACCAAGGCCAAAATCATGGCATCGGAAAAGGTCCAAACCGCAGACATGTCTCCGGCAGCACCGATCACGATAAAAATCAAAAACAAAATTTTGTAGGAGAGGTCAGCCGCTTTACTCTTACCAAATACGAACATCCAGGACTGTAATCCATAGTAGGACCATGAGATCATGGTAGAAACAGCAAACAACACCACGGCAATGGTCAAAAATGGCCCTGCAAAAACGATGTATTTCGAAAAGGCGGCAGCCGTAATTCCTGCTCCTTCAACAGCCACTCCATCGATCATCACCTTTCCACCTACCCCTCCGTAGTCGAAGACAGTGCTGTCTCCGTTAAAAATGATGATCACCAAAGCGGTCATGGTACAGATCACTACGGTGTCAATAAAAGGCTCCAAAAGCGCCACCAACCCCTCCGAGGCGGGATATTTTGTTTTTACGGCCGCATGGGCTATCGAGGCCGATCCTGCCCCTGCCTCATTGGAAAATGCCGCACGACGAAACCCGGTGATCAGCACCCCCAAAAGACCTCCCAATCCTGCTTGAGGATTAAAGGCTTGGGTGAAAATCATTCCAAAAGCATCGTCGACATAACTAAAATTACTTCCTATGATATAGACACATGCCAATACGTACATCAATGCCATGAAGGGGACTATTTTTTCTGTGACTGAGGCAATTCGTTTGATCCCTCCGATGATGATTATGCCCACAAAAACCATCATGATCAATCCGATAATAGTTCTGGCGCTGCCTCCGGTCATTCCCAGGGAATTGACCAATTGCATGGCAGCTTGATTGGACTGGGCGGCATTCCCCCCTCCAAAGGAAGCTCCGATACAAAGCACTGCAAAGGTAACCGCCAAAAACTTTCCGATTTTGCCCATACCCCGTTCTTTGAGGCCTTTGGTCAAATAATACATGGGACCTCCATAGACGGTTCCGTCCTCGCCAACATCCCGGTAGCGCACCCCAAGGGTACATTCTACAAACTTGGTCGACATGCCCAACAGCCCACAGAGAATCATCCAAAATGTAGCCCCGGGGCCTCCTACGGCAATCGCCAGTGCCACACCCGCAATATTTCCATTGCCTACAGTTCCGGAGACTGCTGTGGCCAGGGCTTGGAAGTGACTCACCTCCCCTTCCTGACTTTCGTCCCTTATCGTCTCTCTAATGTCTCCCCCGATAGCCAAATCCGGTGCTCCGGCTTCGTGGTGATCCACTGCATCATACTTCCCCCTGACCGTCTGAATCGCTGTAGGAAAACGCCTGACATTCACGAATCCAAAATAGACCGTAAAAAACAATGCACCCCCCACCAGCAAGATGATGATGGTCGGAATAGATGTTCCCGGAAAATCGTGTAAAATGACTGCACCCCACCAATTGGCAATGGGAGTAAATGCCTCGTTAATTCTATCATCCAAACCTTGCTCCTGTGCCCTACCGGCCCAGGGAATCAAAGTCATTAAAAAGAAATAAAGGAGGGTTTTGGAACGGGAAGGCTGCTTCATGATTTTTGTATTGGCTTTTGCAATATCCTAAAAACCGTGGGAAAATCAAATTAATCCAAATCAAACATTGCATTTAATTTGCTTATTGCACTGCCATCCCCCAAAACAATCAACTTGCTGTGGGACTCCAATTTGAGATCGGCAGGGGGATTGATCAACAATTGCCCTTGGGCATTTCGGAAGCCCACCAAATTACAATGGGTTTTTCGGCGGATTTCCAATTCCGATAGGGAGCGATTGAGGTATTTTTTGGGCAGGGCATCTATGGCAACCTCCTCCAAGTTGGGACTGTCTTTTTCCAGCCAACTCAATTCCTCCAAAAAATGGATCAGATCGGGAACCATCAACAAACTGGCCATATGATCTCCCCCGATTGTGTCGGGCATGATGATGTGATCGGCCCCTGCACGTCGGAGCTTGGCGCGGTTTCCGGCTTCGGTCAAACGGCTGATGATTAACAGCTCGGGATTGAGTTCTCTGGCAGACAAGACCACGAACAAATTGTCCACATCATCGGGCAGTGCCGCAATCAAATGTTTTGCCTTTCGGATATTGGCCTGCTCCAGAACTGCATCTTGGCGGGCATCACCAGGGATAAAATGGATCTTCTCATGCTCTTGCACCACTGCCTGATTTTGCTCGATCACCACAAAGGGATGGCCGTGATTCAGCAGTCGGTGTACAGCCTGACGACCATTGCGGCCGTAACCACAGATCAGGGTATGGTCTTTGAGTGTAGCTGTCATTTTCTTGATTTTTTTTTGTTTGATTTTTTCAAAAATATTTTCTGTCAGAACGAACTGGGTCAGCTCTTTGATCCCAAAGGCAAAAACCGTTAAACTCATCATGATAAAAATATGGTAAAAATTTTGGCTTAAGGGGTCAAGGGAGTAACCTCTCCAAAACCCACGGTGCTCAGGGTGATGGCTGTCATATAGAGGGCATCGACCAAACTGATGTCTGGCAACAACCAATAATATCCCACAGCGCCTATGCAGGAAACCAATAAAATTAAAAGTAAAGCGGTAAAAATATTGGGGCTAAAAGATTTCACGTCATAGGTCGAATACGGAAGTTCTGTTGGTGTAAACCAAGTCTTTGAGTTTGAGCCAAAACGCCAAGGTCAAATAAATGATAAAGCCCCCCACTATGGTCGTAAAAGAAGCGTAAATAAAAAACAAACGAACACTCTTCACACTCATGCCCAAAGAGTCGGCCAGACGGGTGGACACGGCAAAGCCATACTTTTCAAAAAAATGACGCAATGTACTCACCTGACTCATGGCATAAATTTAAAACTAAAAATCGAACAAATAAAACCCCACGGAACACCACAGGCATCTTTTTTTATCACAATAGAATTTTTTGAGCTGAAGTAAGCCTTGGGAATCCAGAGCCGAACCCATTGAGAGTCCCAATCGTGAAAAACCTTTGGTGATGCTGTTGCGCTCGGGCGGAAAGGCGTCAATCCACTGAATGATCTGCTCATCAGTAGTTCCCCACTGTTTTTGGGCATAGGCAAATCGAAGCGGGATCAAGGTGTTGATCATCACCAACTCAAAAAAAGATTGAGACAACCGTTTGGGACTAGAGGCCGACTCCCGATCAAAAGTATAATGTGTTTTCCAAAAGTCGGACACCCCCACTTTTCGAATCCAGACCAAGTCTTTTGGATGTTTTGCCTCAATCAGCCGGGCAAATGGACGCGGGTTTTGGGCATAGAATTTCGCCAATTGAGAAAGGCGAATGGTAGGAAAATTAGAGGGACGTAAACTTTTGAAATTGACTTTTATCCCCAATATATCTTCAAAACCGAACTTTTGCTTAAGATAATCATAATGGGCGCGCAAGCGTTTTGGGTATGGAGAATTTATTTCCCCTTTCAGCAAACCGGAAATCCCCATAAAAAGAGCCTCCAATACCTCCGGCTCAGAACAGCTTTTTCGAATGACACCAAAGGGAAGGTACTGTGCCCATTTGAGGAACGCATTGCCATTTTGATTCAAGCCGAAGTATTTGGCTAAAAGCTGAAACAGCGTGGCTTCCCAATCGTTTTTATTGGCTTTTAAAAGCTCAGAAATAAGTTCGGTTTTTTGTTCCAATCGCTCGAAGTAAAGGCGTTCTTTCCAGTTTTGCCATTGCAGATCCGGAAAACAATCAAAGTGTTTTTCACAAGGAATCCAATGGTGTGTATTTTTGAATTTTTGGAAATAGGCCTCGACCGATTGGGGGGCAATGGATGGAGACAATTCCAAACAAGGGATCAATTGCCCGGAGGGATAACAAACTTCTGCGTCATTTTCCCATACCACATGGAGGATGACAGCGTCGTAACTTTTATCGAGATGGTGCCGATGATGATACCACGAAGAAGCTCTAAGGTGAAGTTCTATTGCTCCTGCCCAGAGGGTATCCCAATCCAAATTTTGGCGTGAATAAAATCAGGTCCTTGACCGGGATTGGGTTGGCCGGGATGTACAACCGTGACTGGATCCAAAGACACGGTCTTTAGGGTGGGGCGGCCCAGTTTTTGGAATCGCCACAGATAATGCAGAAAGACCTCTTTCATTTCGATTTGGGGTCGTTATGTTAGTGTAATCGTCTAGGCAGAGGCTGCGTCCCATTCCATAAACCCACCCAGTAGATTATAGGTGGTATCGATACCCGTCTGATTCATCAATTGACAGGCTTGGGAACTTCGCGCACCTGATCTACAATAAACGTAATAATTCTTGGAACGGTCCAAAGACTGAATGCCTTCCATAAAATTGGCGGCTTGGCGAATGTCCAACAATGTTGCGTCTGGGATATGCACTTCTTCAAACTCTTCAGGAGTCCTCACGTCCAACAAAAAGGCATTGTCGTCGCTTTCAAACTTGTTCTTCCAATCTTCTTGGGATAAATCCATCATTTATTTTTAATTCAAAATTAACAGACTTGGGCTAAAAAAATAAATTTTGTTGGAAATTTATAAATTTCTATTACATTTGTACGAACAAAATTTGTAGTTACAAATATGGAATCTCTAGAATTGGCCAAAAACACTGTTGTCGGAATACTCAAGGCAGGATGCAAAGTTGAAGAATGTATTGGAAACACCCTAAAATCCTCTGATATTTCATTACAACAGTTCAATGTACTAAGAATATTAAGGGGACGCAAGGGAATACCGGCAAATTTACAAACCGTCCAAAAACGGATGATACACAAAATGAGCAACACCACCCGCTTGGTAGACAAATTAATTGTAAAGGAATTGGTGGTCCGAAAAACTTGTAAAGAAAACAGAAGGAAAATTGAAATCACCATTACCGACAAGGGCTTGGAGGTTCTCAGTCAACTCGATACCAAAATCCAAGAAACAGAGGCCATCATATTGCAACCGTTAAACCTGGAAGAACAAAAAACCCTAAGAAGCTTAATCAATAAAATAACTTTAAATCATTAATTTTTAAATCTTTAACAATGAAAAAACCATTTCAATTACTACTCAGCCTTACTTTGACTCTAACAGCCTTTGGCTTTTCACAAGCCCAAAGCCTTACTGCCAACCAAGCACAAAGCAACATCCGTTGGTACGGTGAAGAACTCACCGGAAAAACCCATTTTGGCAACCTCAGTTTTAAGGAAGGTCAAATCGAGCTTCAGGATGGCGTGATTACCGGCGGGAATTTTGTCGTAAACATGACCTCTCTCACTGTCGAGGATTTGTCAGGTGGCGGAAAGGCAAAGCTCGAAGGTCACCTTAGATCAGACGATTTCTTTAGTGTCGACAAACATCCGGAAGCCAATCTAAAGATTACCCAAAAAGCCAAAGTAGAAGGCGGGGTACAAAAACTGTATGGCGAATTGACCATCAAGGGCATCCAACACCCTGTCGATTTTACCATCACCTTAGGAGACAAC
>JAAZUX010000038.1 GCA_018623955.1 Flavobacteriaceae bacterium
CAACTTTGGGCACGGACTAGGGTTATAGAGATCAGTACGAAAAAAATGAATTTATTTTTCATGATTTGGTTATTTATTAACTGAAAGATATAAAAAAGATGGTTTGGTCAAAATTTTTTAACATCCCCAAAAGCTCATTGATTTTTGTCAATCAATTTATTTTGAAAAAGTTTTATATTGTAGGAAATACTTTGAACTGATGGAGATCTTTGAACCTTTTTGGAATGAAATTGTCAATTTTTTTGGCATCACAAATTTTTTTCAAATCCTCAACAGCGGAGATTATTCTTCCTTTTTGACCTATGACGGTATTGTAGCGATTATTCAACCCATACTCCCCTTGCTTTTGATATTGGAATTATTGATGGGAATGGTAAACAAAAACCCGCAAATCAAAGTTTACCAAACCATCTTTTTGATCTACGTTTTTAACCGTTTTATTGGTCGCTTCATCGCCATTGCCATGACCACCATTTGTATCGGACTCTTTCAAACATATGCACCTTTTCAGACCACAATGACCTGGTATTGGTTTATTTATGCCTATATCATTTGGGAGTTTGCTCACTTTGTCTATCATTATTTAGGTCATAAGGTTCGTTTATTTTGGTGCATTCATGCCACCCATCACACTCCTGAGGAGATGAACTTGAGTATAGCACATGCCCATTTCTTTTTGGAAGCCCCCTATGCGGATTTCATTCGTACTACCATCTGTATCTTAATGGGCGTCCATCCGGCCCTTTTGTTTGTCATTATGTTTGTTGATGGTACCTATGGCACATTTATTCATACCGGAGAGAACTTAATGAAAGATGGTAGAATGGGTTTTCTCAACAAACTCATTCTGACCCCTTCCCATCACAGGGTACATCATGCTCGAAATCCATTGTATATAGACACCAATTATTGTAATCTGCTTAACATTTGGGACAAGGTCTTTAAAACCTATCAAGAGGAACAAAAAGAGATTGAAATCAATTACGGCATTACCCGAAAGATAAATTCGGGCAACTTTATCGACGTCTATTTTGGGGAGTTTATCGCACTGTTTAAGGATGTTGTCAAGGCCCCCGGTCTCACAAATAAACTGGCCTATATTTTTTTTCCACCCGGGTGGGATCATACCGGAAATCACAGGACGCCCAAAATGATTCGAGACGAATATCTGGCGCAAATTCAAAAATAAAAAGATTACAGTTAGCTTGAAATACGATTAAAAAACCATAACCAAACGATGAAAAAATTCACTTATCTTTTTTTGATTCTCACAATATTTATGAGCTGTCAAGAAAATAGCACCAATATTTTTAATGGCTCCAATCTTAATGGATGGTTAAACTATGGGGGAGGGAAATTCTACGTAGAAGATGAATGCATTGTGGCAGAGGCCATCATGGGCTTACCCAACACTTTTTTACATACCGAAAAAAAATATCAAAATTTTGAATTGGAATTTGATGTCAAATTGGATACTGTTTTGAATTCGGGTGTCCAGATTCGAAGTAATATCTACTCAGAGGATACTGAAACAGTTCGTTGGGGAGGACGTTTCGATGAGCAAGGGGAAAAGATTCTTAAATACATACGCCGCAAGGCCGGGGTTTTTTGGGGCTATCAGATCGAAATTGATCCTACCTCCAGAGCTTGGAGCGGAGCCATATATGAAGAAGCGGGAAGAGGTTTTCTGCATACTCCCGGAACCGACCAAAAGGCTAAGTCTGCTTTTAAACCTTTGGAGTGGAATCACTATAAGATCAGAGTCAAAGACAATCACATACAGTCTTGGGTCAATGATGTGATGGTTGGGGATGTCTACGATGATCTGACCGGCAATGGTTACATCGCTCTTCAACTTCACGGCATAGGCAAGAAAAAATTCAAGAGCAACAAAAAAATACGTTGGAAAAACCTTTACTTAAAAGAACTTCAGTGATTTTCAAAATAAAGTTTTTGAGTCTACTACTTTTATTTTCCACCACAGGCTGTGAGAAAACCACTACAAAAGAACAATGCAAGGGGCCTAGTAAGGAAATCCCATGCACTAAAGAATATAATCCCGTATGTGGATGTGACGGAGTTACCTATGGCAACGATTGTGTGGCCGAATCCTTTGGCATTAAATCATGGACAGAGGGGAGTTGTGATGAAGATTAATTTTTTTTAATTTCAATGAAATAAAAATTAATGACTTGTAGACTTCCAATCAATGAGTCAGTCAGAAGGAAGAGTTAAAAATGAATTTTGATGATTAGAGAGAAAAGAGTAATTGTTGTACTGGCAGGAATTTTGATCCTCATAGGGTTTCTTGTTTTGAGTTTAAAACCGGATCATCAAGTTGATTTTGCTACCGAAGTCAAACCCATTCTCAACAAACACTGTATCTCATGTCATGGGGGGGTAAAGAAAAACGGTGGATTTAGTGTTTTGTTTGAATCCGAAGCCATGGGGGTAACCGAGTCAGGAAAACCTGCCATTATACGCGGGAGTGCACGAAAGAGTGAATTGATTCAACGATTGAATCATTCTGATCCAGAATTACGAATGCCTTACCAAAAGGCCCCATTGTCAGAAGATGAGATCAAAATACTTACTGATTGGATTAATCAGGGCGCTAAATGGGGGGCACATTGGGCTTACCAGTCTGTTGATAAAACTGAAATACCTCAAGTAAACTCAACTTTTAATGAAAAAAACTTTATCGCCAACCCCATTGATCATTTCATTGCGGCCAGAATGGAGGAAAAGAATCTTTTACCCAATTCCCCTGCACGAAAAAATATCATTGCAAGAAGATTGGCGTTTGACATTACAGGTTTGCCTCCTGACCCCCATCTTTTTCAAAGTTTTGTAAACGAACAGATCACTTACGAAAGCTATGTTGACAGTCTTTTTTCGGACAGTGCCTATGGTGAAAAGTGGGCCAGCTGGTGGTTGGATTTAGCCCGCTATGCCGATACCATGGGATTTGAAAAAGATCCGGGAAGAACCATTTGGCATTATCGGGATTGGGTCATCAAGGCACTGAATCGCGATTTACCCTATGACCAATTCACCATTGAACAATTGGCCGGAGATCTCTTGCCCGAACCAACGGCCGATCAATTGATTGCAACTGCTTTCCATCGCAATACCATGAACAATGACGAGGGAGGAACGGATGACGAGGAGTTTAGAGTCGCTGCGGTTATTGACCGTGTCAACACCACTTTCGACGTATGGCAAAGTACCACCATGAGTTGTGTGCAGTGCCATAGTCATCCCTATGATCCTTTTATACATAAAGAGTATTACAATGTCATGGCTTTTTTTAACAATACCCGTGATGAGGACATTCCCGATGAATCTCCCAACCTGATTGACTACAAGCCGGAAGAACTTCAAAAAATCAACGGTGTATTGGATTGGTTAGCTCCTCATGCCGATCCCAAAAAACAAAAGCTTTTTAAGGACTTTATACTGTTTAAAGAACCCAACTATGCTGCTCATCATTTTAAAGTCATCGTTAATGGCTTTGTTTCCGGCCCTAATTTGGGATTGAGAAAAGGAGGTGCCGCTTTTATTAAAAATGTAAATCCACTGGGTTACCAAAAGCTCTATATAAAGTTTGTCGGAAAGACCAATCGTTCCACATTGGTCTTCCGTAAAAATGGGATCAATGGCGAAATCATTGGAAAATTTAAGATTTCCAAAAAAGGCAAAAATTTTTATGGGGATCGCCAGGGGCAGATCATTACCTCCATTGATATCAGTAAGGAAACAAAAGCATTTGATTTATATGTTCAACTTCAGACCCAAGATCAGACGTTCAAAAAAGAGCACGTACTCATCCATTGGATTGCCTTTATGCCCCAACTTCCCGCTAAAGGAAAACCCGGTTATAACACGGTTCGCAAAAGCTTAAATGAAGTGTTGAACATCAAAGGAGATGTCACCCCCATTATGGTTGAAAACCCCGACCACATGAAAAGAAAAACCCATGTTTTTGATCGGGGCAATTGGATGGTCAAAATGGAGGAAGTACAGACCGGAGTTCCTCAAACGCTTAATCCTTGGGAAAAGCGATGGGAAAAAAATCGTTTGGGATTTGCCAAATGGTTGGTGGATAAGAAAAACCCGCTTACTGCTCGAACCCTAGTCAATCGGGTTTGGTATCAGATTTTTGGAAAAGGTTTGGTATCCACCTTGGAAGATATGGGCACCATGGCCGATCCTCCATCCCATCCGGCACTGCTGGACTGGCTCTCCTTTGAGTTTATGCATTCCATGAACTGGAGTGTTAAAAAGTTGATCAAAACATTATTGATGTCTGCCACCTATCGTCAAAGTTCGACGGTTAGCCAGGAAAAACTGGCTGTTGATGCAAACAATCTTTTCTATGCCAGAGGCCCCCGATTGAGATTGACCGCCGAAGAAATAAGGGATCAAGCCCTACATGTTTCCGGTTTGTTGAGCGATAAAATGTACGGCCCCGGAGTGATGCCTCCTCAGCCTGACGGAATTTGGGAACATGCCTATTTGGGCAACCTTTGGAAAACCAGTGAAGGGGAAGACCGATACCGTAGGGGGATCTATACCTATCTGAAACGAACCAGTCCTTATCCTTCCATGATCACTTTTGATGCAGGCAGTAGGGAGGTTTGTTTGGTGAGGCGTTCTCCAACCAATACTCCGCTACAAGCCTTGGTGACCATGAACGATCCCGTTTATTTGGAAGCGGCTATGAATTTGGCTAGGGCATACCAAGACAAAGAAAGCAAAATTGCTATTCTTGAAATGTATCAAAAAGCGACCCTGAGAAAAGTAGATGAAGACAAACTGAAACACTTATTGCTACTCTATGAGGAAGCCAAATCAACTTTTGAAAACGATCCTGATCAATTGGAAGATTTCTTTGGGATGGATCAGCCTACAGATGTTAAAACAGCATCATTGGCCATTATTGCCAATGCCATAATGAACCTAGACGAATTTCTCACCCATGGATAAGATCAAGAAATTATTAGCAGAGCAAAGAGTAGTTCAGGCACAGTTCAACAGCAGAAGACACTTTCTCAAAGATTGCACTTTAGGCATAGGAGGATTGGCTTTGGGCAGTTTTTTAAATTCCTGTTCAAGTGGCAGTCCGAAAATCCCTGCCTATACTACCGATAGATCATTGAACCCTATGGCTGCTATGCCGGCTCCATTTCTCCCCAAGGTCAAAAGTGTCATTTACCTCCATATGGTGGGAGCTCCTTCCCAATTGGAGTTATTCGATTACAAACCCGAATTGACCAAACTTCATAACAAACCTTGTCCACCTTCTTTACTGGAGGGCAAGAAGTTTGCATTTATTCAAGGGGTACCCAATATGCTAGGACCTCAAGCGACTTTCAAACAGCAGGGTGAATCCGGAAATTGGGTTTCCAACCACCTGCCCCATTTTAAAAAGGTAATTGATGAGGTGGCTTTTCTGAAGGCCGTTCATACCGATCAATTCAATCATGGCCCCGCCCAAATGTTGATGCACACCGGTAGCCCCAGAAATGGTCGCCCCAGTATTGGATCGTGGGTAACCTATGGTTTGGGTTCTGAAAACAATAATTTACCAGGCTTTGTGGTGCTTACTTCTGGAGGAACTCCGGATGCCGGAAAAAGTATTTGGGGCAGTGGTTTTCTTCCATCGGTTTATCAAGGAGTCCATTGCCGATCCAAAGGAGACCCTGTGCTTTATCTCAAAGATCCTAAAGGGGTTTCCAGAAATTTAAAAAAGAAAGTCCTGGAATCTATCAATGACATCAACCTCAAGGAATATCAAAAGTTTGGTGATCCCGAAGTCTTGACCCGAATCAATCAATACGAAATGGCCTACCGCATGCAGGTATCTGTCCCTCAAGTAATGGACATCGACAAAGAACCCGATGCCATCAAAGAGATGTATGGGGTACAACCCGGAAAGGAAGCTTTTGCCAACAACTGCCTTTTGGCACGTAAAATGGTGGAACAAGGGGTTCGTTTTGTACAATTATATGATTGGGGTTGGGATTCTCACGGAGCCAGTCCCGGCGAAGCACTCGACTCCGGCTTTTTGAAGAAATGTAAGGAAACCGATAGACCCATTGCCGCGCTCATTCTCGATCTGAAACAAAGAGGTCTTCTCGATGAAACCCTTATTGTTTGGGGTGGCGAGTTTGGAAGAACCCCCATGTGGGAAAATCGAGTGGGGATTCAAAATTCACCCGGTAGAGACCATCAAGGCGATGCTTTTACCATGTGGATGGCCGGTGGCGGTATCAAAAAAGGAGCCGTACACGGAAAAACAGATGAGATCGGATATGCAGGAATTGAGGGGCGTGTTTCTGTATATGACATTCAGGCCACCATTCTGCATCTCTTGGGCTTTAACCACGAACAGTTTACCTATGACTTTCAGGGTCGACCCTTCCGACTGACCGATGTAGAGGGCCACGTCATCAACGAAATTTTGGCTTAAATGATTACTAATATCATCTGATCAATCACTGCAATGGATTTTATCTTTGACCTAATGGGGCGTTTTCATCCCCTGATCGTTCACTTGCCCATTGGTTTTTTGCTTCTGGGCTTGATGATGTTGGTCTTTGACCGTAAAGAAAATAAACATCAAAAAATCATTCGATTTACCTTCTTTTGGGGAACCTTTTCCACCCTTGCTGCCGTACTTACCGGAACAGTTCAATATACTAGGGAAGGCTACCCTTGGGAGGATATTCAGGGGCATTTGATCTTGGGGGTACTCACTTTTGTTTTCTCTTTTTTAATCTATCTAAAACTCAAGGGATATGCTTTTTTTCAAAGGATTTCCTATCGGTTTTTGGGATACGCCCTGGTTGTAATTTTGACCATTACGGGACATTTGGGAGGCAACCTTACCCATGGAAAGGATCATCTGACAGAACCCCTTCCCGACGAAATAAAAGAGGCTTTGGGATTGGAAGTCCCCTCCCGAACACTGGTTCTTCTGCCCGAAACCCATCAAGAATTACCCCTCTATTCTGGGGTAATACAGCCCATCTTGGATCAAAAATGCGTGAGTTGTCACAATCCGAAAAAGACC
>JAAZUX010000039.1 GCA_018623955.1 Flavobacteriaceae bacterium
AGGGATGCTTTCGAGAAAGCACTTTTGAGGTAATCACAAAGTCCTTGGGTGCTTTTCCCCAATGTGTAAGCATTGATTCGATTGGTGCCAATTCCCATAATACCGCGCATGCCTCCGGTACCGAACTCTAAATCCTTATAAAAAGCATCTTCTAGTTGTTCGGGATTTTGTTTCAACACATTTAGCTGTGCTGAGGTTTCTTCATCGAAGGGAAAATGAGACCATTCTTCAATTTTGGCACTTAGTGCATTATTCATAGGTTGTATTGGTGATGTTATACCTTTTAATATTCTTGTTGTGACGGATTAAGATTTCGCCCAAAAATCCAGCGATAAAAAACTGAGCTCCCAAAATCATGGTAGTCAAAGCGATATAAAATTCCGGTCTTTGGGTAATTAACCGACTTTGGGTGTTGAAATAGAGTTTGTCAATACCCAGATAGAGGGTAAAACTAAACCCCACGATGAGCATCAAAGTTCCCCAAAATCCAAAGAAATGCATGGGTCTTTTTCCAAATCCGTTGATAAACCACAAGGTGATCAAGTCCAAAAATCCATTGAGAAACCGATCGGCGCCAAACTTGGTTTTTCCATATTTTCTGGCTTGGTGTTTTACTGTTTTTTCATCTATTTTATCAAATCCTTCGTGGGCAGCAATCACGGGGATGTAGCGGTGCATTTCTCCAAAAACTTGGATGTTTTTGATCACTTCCTTTTTGTATACTTTCAGACCACAGTTAAAATCGTGAAGTTTGATTCCGGACAGCCTCCTTGCTGCCCAATTGAAGAGCTTGGAGGGTAGGTTTTTGAAGAGTATGGAGTCGTAGCGTTTTTTCTTCCAACCGGAGATGAGGTCGAGGTCTTTTTCTTTTAATAGGGTAATCATGGGAGGGATTTCCTCCGGTGAATCTTGCAGGTCTGCATCCATGGTCACCACAAATTCCCCTTGGGCTTTGAGGAAACCAGCATGTAACGCCTGTGATTTTCCAAAGTTTTTTGAAAACTGAATACCATGCGTATTTGCATGCTTTTGTGATAAATCTCTAACCACCTCCCATGAGGAGTCAGAACTCCCATCATCTATAAAAATGATTTCAAAGCTGTATTTTTCCTTTTTGAGCGACTGAACGATCCAATCGTGAAGTTTTGCTAATGATTCACTTTCGTTCAACAGTGGAATTACGATGGAAATGTCCATAGAAGGATGGTTTCACCGCAAAAATAGGAAATTTGTACTATTCCGGCTTAGATTTTTTAACGATCAGACCAACAATCAACGAAACGATAAAACCAAAAAATAAATTGAAAATGATTATGAATCCGGAGATCATGAATGGCCCTGAGAACTCTTTTTGCATGTCAAACATTTTATTCACGTTTTCGACGGAGATCTCGGGATTTTCCTGAAGTAACTTTTGTTTTTGATACTCGATGGATTTGTCTAAAAATTCGGGATCGAGGTATTGGGTCAGAATAAAAGTATAAATACAGACTATAAGTGCTGAAATAAGTGCAGTGCCCACCCCTGTTTTTAGCGCCTCGGATAGAGTTATGAAACCATCGTTATTCTTTTTAAAATGCCGGATTGCCCAGAAAACACCACCAATCAAAATAAAATATCCGATGAGAGAGGTGGCCGTCTCTCCCTGATAATGCATATCTAAGAAGAAAAGCATGAGACTGTAAACAATGCTTATACCTCCTAAAATGAGACCAAAATTGAGGGCTGTTTTTGCAGTGGTGATTTTTTGATTTCCCATAAGTGATTTGTTTTGATAAGGTAATTTTGGTTTTTTAAATATTCAATCTTTGTAAATTTATTTAAAAAGATTAAATTTGCGGGCTTTTAATAATGAAATAATTATGAAAACGGGTATCCATCCAGAAAATTATAGACTTGTAGCTTTTAAAGACATGTCCAACGAAGACATTTTCATCACCAAGTCAACCGTTGATACAAAAGAGACCATCGAACACGACGGTGTTGAGTATCCTTTGGTTAAGCTGGAAATTTCCCGAACCTCTCATCCCTATTACACGGGCAAGTCGAAATTGGTTGATACTGCCGGACGAATTGACAAGTTCAAGAATAAATATTCAAAGTTTAAAAAGTAATTCTCCATATCCCAGCCTAATACTAAAACCGTTATTTATAACGGTTTTTTTGTTTTCCGAACTTTTTTAAGTTTGAGAACATTGACAGGGTTGAGGCTTAGTCCTTCCACTTCTTTTTGGGTAAATCGCACGACTTGATCGTAGAAAAGTGGGATCAAAGGATGCCTGCTCATGGCCAATGAGTCCATGGTTTGATAGTGCTTACTCCTTTTGTCTGCATCATTGATCATAAAGCTTTCTTGGTAATAGGAATCAAAAGTATCGTTATTAAAATGTGTGTAATTGGGCCCAGAGGGACTTAAATTTTTCGAATAGAAAAGGGACATGTAGTTTTCGGCATCGGGATAATCTGCGATCCAATTAGAGCGAAACATTTCCAATTTTCCTTGGGAGCGTGCTTGTTTTAGTGTTGCCGGGGGCATCACATCCACTTTGATCGAAATCCCTATTTTTTGTAATTCCCTTTGGATGTATTCACAGAGGTCAACGTAGTTTGGATCTGTGGCCAGTGTGATCCGAGCTTTGAGTCCTGTTTGTTTTTCGAAGGTTTTGACCAATTCTGCTGCCTTTTCGGGTTGATATTCCAGAAGTCGATTTTCGGGATGACCAGGAAGGCCCTTAGGAATAAAACCTTTGTCTCCTTCAAAACCAATATTATTCCTCAAGTAAGTCATCATTTTTTTTCGATCAAAACCGATGTTAATGGCTTCTCTGATCATCGGCGACTGTATGACCGGCGATGGGCTGTCTAAATAAAAACCTAGGTATTCCGTATTAAGGTAAGGCCCTTTTTGGAGATTGATTTTATCCCTGTATTTTTCAGGGAGCTGACCTTCCTGAGTCAGTAATTCATCTTTATAGGAATTGTCTAATGAATTCAGTAAATCTAATTTTCCCTGAAGGAAAAGCATGAATTCACTTTGTTTGTCCGGCACAAAACTAATGGCGACAGCTTCTAGATAGGGGAGGGTCTCCCCCTTGTGATCGCGCTCAAAATAAAGTGGATTTTTTCTCAACACCAATTTCACATCTTCTTCCCAATTTTTATAGGCAAAGGGGCCTGTTCCGATTGGGTTTTTTCTAAAATTCCCTCCTTTTAGACTGGCAATTTCGTGGGGGATTACTGAGCAATACCGCATACTGAGCAGCCCTAAGAATGCAGGAAAAGCTTTTTTTAGGGTGATGGTCAATAGTCGATCATTTTTCGCTTCGATATGTTTTACATTTTGCAAGACCCAGCCTCCCGGTGATGCCAGTTGTGGATCCAAAAGCCTTTTCAGACTGTACACAAAATCTGAAGCAATCACCCTTCGGGTTTTCTTGTCCCCAAAGGCAGGATGCTTGTGAAAATAAACATCCTCTCTGATATGAAACTCGTAGACCAAACCGTCGGTCGATACATTCCATTGCTCAGCGATATCGGGAATGACCTCCAAATTGTCATTGAGTTGAACCAACCCATTGAATAAATGTGTGGTGGCCCAAATATTTTCCAAGTTTCTCGAAAAAGCAGGATCTAATGAAGTGATGTTGCCATCCTCATTGTACCGAAAGACCAAATGTGAGCGATCCTCCTGCGGCCCTGTTGAACAAGCAATACCGCTAATGAAGAGTAAAAGTAAACCCAGACGGTATATTGCGGGTAAATAGTGCTGTTGAATTGACAAGTCTAAAGATTGTATATTTGCAGCAAAATACAACTTTTTTAATCCAATTTGATGATGGGCTATGCCGAGGAAATAACGCATAAAGTATCAAAACCCAGGGTAGCTTTTTACACTTTGGGTTGTAAGCTGAATTTTTCAGAAACAGCAACCATTTCAAGGGATTTTGAATCAAAACGTTATCAGCATGTTGCTTTTGACGCCCCAGCCGAGGTTTATGTTATCAATACTTGTTCAGTAACTGAAAATGCTGATAAAAAATTCAAAGGCCTGGTGAAGAAAGCCTTAAAGCAAAATCCCAATGCATTTGTTGCTGCTATAGGTTGTTATGCACAACTTCAGCCCGAGGCATTAGCAGAAATTGATGGCGTGGATTTGGTTTTGGGAGCTACCGAAAAGTTTAAACTGATCGACTATCTTGGAGATTTGACCAAAAAACCTCTAGGAACGGTTCACTCTTGCGAAATTGTCGAAGCCAATCACTACGAAAGTTCCTATTCACTTGATGATCGCACCCGTGCTTTTCTCAAAGTACAGGATGGCTGTGATTACAAATGTACCTATTGTACCATTCCAAGAGCCCGTGGAATTTCAAGAAGTGATTCTTTGGAAAATATCATCAAACAGGCATTGGAAATTACCCAAAGGGGGATCAAGGAAATTGTGCTTACTGGCGTCAACATAGGGGACTATGGTAAAGGAGAGTTTGGCAACAAAAAACACCAACATACTTTTTTGGACTTGATTGCTGCCTTAGACGAGATTGAGGCTCTGAAGAGAATCAGAATTTCCTCCATTGAGCCCAATTTGTTGACCGATAAAGTCATTGATTTCGTGTCCCAAAGCCGGGCGTTTGTCCCTCATTTTCATGTGCCGCTCCAAAGTGGTAATGACGAGGTTTTAAAAAAAATGAAAAGGAGGTATTTGAGTGATTTGTACAGGGATCGACTGACGCAAATTAAAAGTTTGATGCCCCACGCTTGTGTTGGAGGAGATGTGATTGTAGGATTTCCGGGCGAAACCGATACTGCATTTTTGGACACCTATACTTTTTTGGCTGATTTGGATATTTCTTATCTGCATGTTTTTTCCTATTCCGAAAGGCCCAATACCGGAGCCATCAGCTTGCCAGATGTGGTCCCACCGGCCATAAGGAACAAGAGAAGTAAAATGCTAAGGGGATTGTCTGCCAAAAAAAGACGTGCATTTTACGAGAGTCAGTTGGGAACAACTGTAGATGTCCTCTTCGAAAATGAAAACAAAAGGGGGTACATTACTGGCTTCAGTGAAAATTATGTAAAAGTGAGAACCCCATGGAACCCAGAGTTGGTCAATAGGATACAAAGGGTTTCTCTCCAATCAATTGATCAGGAGGGATTTGTAAGGTTCAAAAAAACGACTAAAGTTTAATCCCCACAGGCAAAAGAGACTTGTATGACTTGTTACGTCTGACAAATCCTGCAATTTTTGGTGAAGTGGGAACGACTCTAAGGTTTTTTTCTGAAATAAATTCTAAAACACTTTTGATGAAATTCTCTTCAAATTCAACATCATTAACATCTCCAGGGATAACGAGTTTGGTGAGGAAAATTTTTCTTTCTTGCTCGGCATATTCAATTCTTGCCAGCGAGCCATTAATCAAGGTTTCGAACTGTCTCAGGAATTCATTGTTTTGTAATTCAACTGGATACATTACGGTGCTTACTAATTTGGTTTAATTAATAAATAATAAAAATTTGGTCTAATAACTGAAGAGGGGAACGCAAAACTAAAGATTTTTTGAGTAATTGACAATAATAAATAGTAAAAGATAATGATAGAATCAGTATATCTTATGCCAGGAATGGGTGCAAATCCAAGAATTTTCGAGTTTATTAACTTGCCTGAACACTTTGAAGTCAAATTTCTTTCATGGATTCCTCCGAAGAAAAATGAAAGCCTCGATCATTATGCCAAGAAAATGTGTGAGAGAGTCATACACAAAAATCCAATCCTCATTGGTGTCTCTTTTGGAGGTGTTTTGGTTCAGGAAATGGCAAAGTACATCGATTGTAAGAAAATCATTATCATTTCCAGTGTAAAATCCAATGAAGAATTACCCAAACACATGAAACTGGCCCAATTAACCAATGCCCATCGATTACTTCCCACCCAATGGATTAAAAACATTGAAACTTTTACACTTTTTGTCTTTGGTAAAGGAATCCAACGCCGGCTGGAAAACTATCAAAGGTATCTTTCAGAAAGGGATCCCGAATATCTCAATTGGGCCATTGACCGATTGGTTAAGTGGAATAGAAGTATCCCCCACCAAAATATCATTCACATTCATGGAGCTCAAGACTCAGTTTTTCCAGTGAAAAACATAAAAGATCCGTTCATCAAAATAGTCGGAGATCATGCCATCATTCTCACCAAAAGTGATTGGTTTAATAAAAACCTTCCTAAAATTATAACTGAAAATTTGGTAGATTCAACATATTTGAGATAATTTAACCCTATGAAAAACAAAATTATTCCCCTGCTATGGGGTGGCCTCGCCTCCGTCGTTTTGGTTTTGATTACAGGGTTTGTGTTTACAATTGATGGCTTTACTGCTTTAAAAAGTTATGGAGAAGAGCCCACTTACAAAGTTTACGCATTAGAGTTACCGGATACGCTAAGCTTTGCCGGGGAAAAAGTTCCTCTGCATTCCCCAGACTTGAGAGAGCGCTTGGATAGGGAATTGTTGGTGAATACCTATTGGCAATCCAATATGATGTTGTTGCTCAAACGCGCCAACAAGTATTTTCCTACCATTGAAAAAATTCTAAAGGAAGAAGGTGTGCCTACTGACCTTAAGTATTTATCGGTCATTGAAAGTGGATTGGAAAATGTGATTTCACCGGCCGGTGCCAAAGGTTTTTGGCAAATTATGAGGAATACAGGAAGGGAATACGGATTAGAAGTCAACAGTAATGTCGATGAGAGATACCACGTAGGTTTTTCCACCCGAATGGCTGCTCAGTACTTAAAAAAGGCAAAAGACAAGTTTGGATCTTGGACCCTGGCCGCAGCTTCCTACAACCGAGGGATGTCCGGCATACAGAGAAACCTGAACGACCAAAAGGTGGAAAGCTATTTTGACTTGCGGTTGGGCCAAGAAACCAGTCGTTATGTATTCAGGATTCTTGCGGTAAAAGAAATCATCGAAAACCCTTCGAAATACGGCTATGTTTTTGACAATAGCGATTTGTATTA
>JAAZUX010000040.1 GCA_018623955.1 Flavobacteriaceae bacterium
CATAAGGAAAAAAGGTTCTTTACGGTTATCCAATTTATCTAAGGTTGCCGTCAGATACTTGGCCAATAAAGGGGCTCTGCCATCGATGATAGATGGGGGTTCGTCATTATAGGTAAAAAAACCAATTCGGTCAACATCCGATTTTTTATAGGCATTGAAGTTTTTGACCACATCTACCTTATCCATTTCTTTGATAAGGTTTCTGTTGTCTTCTCTTTTGTTAAAATATTTTTTTCCTCCCCCAATGAAATAGTCTACATTACTTTCACTCAGCTGAAGAGCAATTTCTTCATATTTTTTTCGGGAATCAATATTTGCATAAAAAGAAGCTGGGGTTGCATGAACAATACTTGAATTGGCAATCAGTCCAGTATTATACCCATTGTCTTCACAAATTTCTAATACAGATTCAAGTTTTTGATTTCTTGAGCTGATTCCAAGAACACCATTATAAGTTTTTTCTCCACAGGCCATGGCGGTTCCGCTGGCAGCAGAGTCCGTAACCAAACTATTTATTGCATGGGTTTTGGAAAGTCCAATGATAGAAAAATCTTCCAAAACAGTTTGATTGTTATTGGCATACATTCCTGCCGATATTTGACTTAAGCCCATTCCGTCTCCAATCAACAGAATGACATTAAGAGGGATATCCGCTGTTTGTTGGGTCTGAGCAATGACTAATAGGGGAAAGAATAAGGTTAATAATGTTTTCCTCATAATTTAAGCTTGAAAGTAAATATAGATAAATTGTAAATTTATTCAGTACTATGTTTTTTAATTGTTTCAGTTATGTATTGACTCGCACCCTTCCCTGATGCGACATAATTTTGATTGATTTCTCCCATTTGCTCAACTAATTTTTTATCGTTTAACAATGCGTTTGATATTTTTTCAAATTCATCTGAAGATTTCACGCTCCTAATTCCTCCTTTTTTTTCCAATAAGACAGCTTCCTGAAACTTACCAAAATACTTTCCAATGACAACAGGAATACCATAGGCTGCGGGTTCTAAGGTGTTGTGTAAACCACTTTTTTTCATTCCCCCACCCACATAGGCAAATTTTGCATAGCGATAAATCTTGGCCAATTGACCAATGGTATCCACTATCATCACAGCTTTGTCAGCGGCCCTCTCTTCATCAAAATTACTCCACTTGGTATAGGGGATCCCAATCCGTTTCTCTAAGTTTTCAATGGACTGCTTCGAAACCTTGTGAGGGGCGATGATAATTTTAATGGGGGTGGTTTTTTTTAGAAAAGTATCCATTAATTCGTAATCCTCAGGCCAAGTGCTACCGGCAACAAAACACTCTTGATTATTAAGAAATTTTTCAATGATCTCCACCCTCTTGTGATTTTGGGTCAGATCGTATACGCGATCCAATCGGGTGTCTCCACTGATGCTAACATGATCAATACCGATTGAGTTCAATAGTTTTTTCGATTCATCGTTTTGGACAAAAAAGTGTTTTACCCCATAGAGAATTTTCCTGTAGGCCTTTCCATAGCTTTTAAAAAACAATTGCTTTGGTCGAAAAATACTTGAGACAGAATAGACTGGAATTTTTCTTTTGGAGAGTCCGTAGAAATAATTCAGCCAGAATTCATACTTTACAAATACAGCTCTTTTGATGTTACAAAAATCAAGAAATTGGTTAACGTTTTTGGTCGTGTCCCATGGCAAATAGCAAACACAGTCTGCAGTGTTAAAGTTTTTTTGAACTTCATAACCCGATGGTGAGAAAAAAGTAAGTAAAATTTTATGCTCAGCAAAAGTCTGTTTGTATTCCATTATTAATGGTCGTGCTTGTTCAAACTCACCCAATGAAGCCACATGAAACCACACCCAATTGCCTTGGTCGACTCCTTTGGATTTTAAATGATCGAAAACTGCTTTTCGTCCTTCAATAAAAAGACGGAGCTTGTTAGAAAACAATCCCAAAAACTTTAATATGGGATAGCAGAGATTCAAAATTAGATTGTAAGTGATACGAGACAACATTAAATCAAAAATAGTTTTTAATATCAATTGCGTAAAGCAGATTCCTTTTTTTAATTTTGTGAGGTAATAAAAATTATGAAGAAGATCGAAATGGTTGACCTCAAAGGTCAGTATGAGCTTATTAAAGACCAGGTTAATCAGTCTGTTTTGGAAACCATCGAATCCACAATGTTTATTAATGGTCCCCGGGTAAAAAGTTTTCAAGATCACCTTGAGAAATATCTGGATGTAAAACATGTCATTCCCTGCGCCAATGGAACAGATGCGCTTCAGATTGCCTTGATGGGCTTGGGGTTGAAACCGGGCGACGAAGTCATCACGGCCGATTTTACCTTTGCTGCTACCGTTGAAGTTATTTCCCTTTTGGGACTGACACCTGTTTTGGTCGATGTAGATCCCAAAACATTCAATATCGATATTGTTTCTATAGAAAAAGTTATCGGCCCCAAAACAAAAGCCATTATTCCGGTTCATTTGTTTGGTCAAGCTGCTGATATGGAGGAAATCTTAGCCTTGGCTAAAAAAAATAACCTGTATGTTGTTGAGGACAACGCTCAATCCATAGGAGCGAATTATACATTTTCTGACGGAAGTAAAAAGAAAACGGGAACCTTGGGCCATATAGGAACGACTTCTTTTTTTCCTTCCAAGAATTTAGGAGCCTATGGAGATGGAGGTGCTATTTTCACCAATGATGATGAGTTGGCGCATACCATTAGAGGAATGGTCAATCATGGAATGTATATTAGGTATCAGCACGATGTAGTTGGGGTGAATTCACGCTTGGACTCAGTACAAGCAGCCATACTTGATATAAAATTGAATTACCTTGACTTTTACAATGAATCCAGAAAGGCAGCCGCTCTAAAATACAACCAGCATTTGGCCGATCATCCCAAATTGGTTACTCCCTTTAGAAAAGGAGATTGTGACACCCACGTTTATCATCAGTATACTTTAAAGGTAATTGACGGGGATCGAGATGGTTTGGTTAAGCACCTCAATGAGAAAGGTATCCCCTGTGGAGTCTATTATCCCATTCCTTTGCATTTACAAAAGGCATATACCAGTGAACACTACAAGGCCGATGATTTTAAAGTAACACTCGAAATCGTAGACCAGGTGATTTCTTTGCCTATGCACACAGAATTGGCTGACGATCAAATTAATTTCATTACCGATACCGTCAAGTCATTTTTGGTTTAGTCCTTAAATTTCTGCACTGGAAACCGATACTTCCGGAGAGATTTTCCGAACTAAACCCTGTAAAACTTTTCCGGGTCCCACTTCAACGAAATTTGTAATTCCTGATTCAATCATTGCATTTATACTTTGTGTCCACCTGACGGGGGCCGTCAATTGTGCGATCAGATTTTTCTGGATTTCTATGGGATCGTCAACCGCCACGGCTGGGGTGTTTTGATAAATAGGGCATAGTGGAGCAGAAAAATTTGTGGAATCAATGGCGTTGGCGAGTTCAGTTCTAGCAGGTTCCATCAAAGGAGAGTGGAATGCTCCACCCACCGGCAAAACCAAAGCTCTTCTGGCACCTGCTGCTTTTAAATCTTCACAAGCCGATTCTATGGCATCTACACTGCCCGAGATAACCAGTTGTCCAGGACAATTGTAATTGGCTGCAACCACCACTCCTGAGATCTGTTGGCAAATTTCTTCAACTTTGTTGTCTTCCAATCCCAAGACAGCAGCCATTGTTCCTTTACTTAGATTACAGGCTTTTTGCATGGCCTCTGCTCTTTGAGAAACCAATTTCAACCCCGATTCAAAATCAATGGCTCCGGAAGCCGTTAGGGCTGAAAATTCTCCCAATGAGTGCCCTGCTACTGCATCGGGCTGAAAATCACTACCCATCACTTTTGCTGTGATAACAGAATGGAGATAAATGGCAGGTTGGGTTACCCTGGTTTGCTGAAGGTCTTCTTTGCTCCCCTCCAAGAGTATGGTCGAAAGGTCAAACCCCAAGATCTCGTCCGAGGCTTGAAACATCTCTTTGGCCATTTCGAATCGATCAAATAGATCTTTTCCCATGCCGGGAAATTGCGAGCCTTGTCCAGGAAATAGATATGCTTTCATAATCGATTTATATTTTAGTATAGGTAATAAAAGAGTATTCAAAATCGGGATGACTCATGCGCTCCTCCTTTTCGACGGACCATTTTTTTAAATCGATTTCTGGAAAAAACACATCTCCCTCAAATTGGGAATGAATTCTTGTTAACTCAATCACATCGGCCAATTCAATTGCTTGCTCATAAACTTGTCCACCACCAATCACAAAAGGCTGTTCGTCTTCTTTTGCACATTCAATGGCTGCTTCCAGACTGTGACAAACAGTGATTCCCTCTTTGGAATAATTCTGGTTTCCCGTCACCACTATATTATGACGGTTGGGCAATGCCTTGGGCAAGGATTCGAAAGTTTTCCTTCCCATGATGATGGCATGGCCTGTGGTCAAACGTTTAAAACGCTTGAGGTCTTCTGGTAAATGCCAGATCAATTGATTGTCTTTTCCCAAAACACTATTCTCATCAATGGCAGCTATTAGGGTGACTTTAGATACTTTTGATGATTTGCTGGGCTTGTAAGCATCAGCTGTTTTAGCGTCTTTTATACTTTCAGAATTCATAAAAATTACAGGGGAGTTGTTTTGATTTTGGACTTAAAAAAGGAAATAAATGTCAAAATATATTGAAATAGACTAATTTTGGACAAATGTACGTTTTCTAATTTATTTATGACTCTCCATTACGATTTCCCAGCACTGAAATCATGTACATATTTGAACACTGCTTATGTGGGGTTGATGTCCCAGTCATTGTTCGACTACAGAACAGCTTATGAAAAAAACCATCTGCTGAATGCAGATCAATATAAAATCGATGCCTATGATCGTTTGGATCAGACGCATCAAGCCATTTCGCGTTTTATAGGTTCCAAAAAAGAGCAAACATATTTCGTATCAAATTTTTCTGTAGGAATAAGATTTGTTTTAGACAGCCTTGCCAAGGGAAGTAATGTTTTGTACCTAAAAGACGATTACCATTCACTTGTTGATGCGGTTGAAGAAAGGGATTTCAATCATTTTAGTCTGTTCATTGACGAGCAATTGGAGGAAAAAATCGAGCTTGCTTTATCTCAAAATAGTTTTCATGCCTTGGTAATCAGTATCATTCAGTTTACCCATGGTTTTAAAATCGATTTTGATTTTTTAGTTCAGCTCAAAGAAAAACACCCTCAATTGCTTATCATAGGAGATGCAACCCAACACATTGGGGCAGATCTTTTTGATTTTAACGCCTCACCTTTTGATGCGGTAGTTTGCAGTGGATACAAGTGGTTGTTGGCGGGTTTTGGTAATGGTTTTATTGCCTTATCAGATCAATTTTTTGAGGAGACAAAGAGGAGTCGTGAAGATTTTCAACACAAGGTATTTTCAGGACATTTTAATATATTGGGTGCAGCGTCACTGGTTTTTGCATTGGATTATTTGGAGGCCAATGATTTTGAAAAACTGGTTCAAACAAATAAAGTACTTAGTGAAAAATTAAGAAATGAACTCATCAAAATTGGGTGGATACCCGAGTACCACCAGCGCAAACCTCAGAGCACTATCGTTAGCATTCCCACCGAGGAGGCTGTGCTGAAACAATTGGAAAAACAAGGGGTTAGGGCATCATACAGGGGCAAATACCTTCGATTTTCAATTCATTTTTACAACTCTACTCAGGAAATTGAAAAATTAACCGGTCTTATAAAGCAATTGATTGCAGTTTGATTTATACGGCAACTTTACCACGAATCAGTGGGTGTGGATCATATCCATTGAGTGTAAAATCCTCGTATTTAAAATCAAAAATATCCTTGATCTTTGGGTTTAGGATCATTTGAGGGAGTGGCCTCGGACTTCGACTGAGTTGCTCCTCTAGTTGCTCGTGATGATTGGAGTAAATATGAACATCTCCAAAGGTATGGACAAAAGTGCCGGGTTTCAGATCACACACTTGGGCCACCATCAAATTCAGAAGCGCATAGGATGCAATATTGAAGGGAACCCCCAAAAACAAATCTGCACTCCTCTGGTACAGTTGGCAAGAGAGCTTTCCCTCAGCGACATAAAACTGAAAGAAAGCATGGCAGGGGGGGAGAGCGGCTTTGTGATTGGCTACATTCTCTGAAAAAGACACAGAAGTGTCGGGCATCACACTGGGATTCCAAGCCGAAACCAGCATTCTTCTGCTGTCCGGATTGGTTTTCAAAGTTTGTATAACTGCTTTGATTTGATCAATCCCTTCATCATTCCAGTTCCTCCATTGGTGACCGTAAACAGGGCCTAAATCTCCGTTTTCATCTGCCCATTCATTCCATATTCTTACACCATTCTCTGTTAAATAGTTGATATTGGTATCCCCTTTCAAGAACCATAAAAGTTCGTGAATAACAGATTTTACATGGATTTTTTTGGTGGTAACCAATGGGAATCCATCGGCTAAATCAAACCGCATTTGATAGCCAAAAACACTTTTTGTTCCCGTTCCGGTCCGATCTGTTTTGCTTACGCCATGATCCTGAATGAACTTGACCAAATTTAAATATTGTTGCATGTTTTTGAAGATATAAAATCAAAAATAAGTCATGCTGAGATTCCAATCTTTGGAAATAGAAATAGTTTTCAAAAAAAGATTAACAGTCATTTTTTTGACTCTCTTTTTGAAATTTCGTCCCTAATCTTTACGGCCTTTTCATAATCCTCAAGGTTGACCAATTTGTTCAACAATGATTTAAGTTTTGTAAGAGAAAGTTTCTTTAAATCATCGGGAACGGCTTTTTGTTTGCTTTGTTCCTCAACAAAATTTTGAATCCAGTTTTCACTTCCTGTGTTTTTTTGGTCGTCTTTTATGGTACTCTCATCAAATCCAGCTTGTTTGAGAATGGAGTCGTAAATAAAAATGGGGGCCCCAAATCTCAAGGCCATAGCAATGGCATCGGAAGTTCTTGC
>JAAZUX010000041.1 GCA_018623955.1 Flavobacteriaceae bacterium
CATATAAATCTTGGTATTCTTTACTGGATGCCGGTAGGCTAAAGAAATTGGAAAATTGGGAGGCGTAGGAATTCTTTACTGCTTCGTAGACCGTTGGATCTGCCCTGTAATAAGGGAATTGGGAGTCCAATATGGCTTGTTTTTCAGCTTCAAGCTCAGCAGTTGATTTTATGATTGAAAAATCAAAAGGAGCATACAGACTGGCATATTGCCAAGGCTTTCCCTTTTGAAACTCGTATTTGAATTTGGCCCCTTTGGGAAAAAGGTAGACAATCAAGAAACTGCACACCACCAACAAGATCCCTTTGTAAATAAGGTTTTGATTGGTCAATATAAAGCGCCAAAATTTTTTCAATACCAAACGAATCAGAATTTCAAATTTAAGGAAATATGAGGCTTTGGTTGTGAATTTAAAAATGTATTTCCAAACATATGACGTCAATTTGATTATTTTTGTCAATATAAATGACCATTTCTTGGCAACAATACACCCTTTTTTAAACTAACCAATTTGGAATACGGTATCTGCCATTTGGGAATCATTCCCATGAGAAAAGAAAACAGCCACCAAAGTGAAATGGTCTCTCAACTGCTTTACGGCGAGTGTTACAAGCTGATTGAAAAGAGAAAAAACTGGGCCAAAATACGTCTGGAATGGGACGGTTATGAGGGATGGATCGATCAAAACCAGGTACATCAAATCTCTCGCGAAGATTTTGACAAAATCACCCAATCCACGCTCAAAATCTCTACAGATTTGGTCCATTACATCACCACCAAAGAGGATTTGTTATTCCCGGTTTTGATCGGCAGTGACCTGAGGGCTTTAAAAATCCTGAAACACCAGTTTGAAGGGGAGTCTGACCGACCCAAAAAATCAAAAAAAGCCCTGATCTCCACTGCCTACCTTTTTCTCAATGCGCCCTATCTGTGGGGCGGAAAAACACTGTTGGGGATCGATTGTTCGGCTTTTACCCAAATGGTCTATAAGATCAATGGCGTCAAATTGAATCGCGATGCTCACCAACAAGCCCTTCAAGGACAAACCCTTAGTTTTATTGAAGAAAGTGAAGCCGGAGATTTGGCGTTTTTCGACAATGCCGAAGGCAAGATCACTCACGTAGGCTTACTGTTGGAAAACCACCACATCATCCATGCCTCCGGCACCGTAAGAATCGATCGAATCGACCAGTCCGGGATATTCAATTCAGAAACCCAAAGCCACACCCACAAGCTACGCTTTATCAAAAAGATGATATAAAACCTCCGGTAGGGTTTTTTGTGCTTTGATTGGTTTTTCCTACTTTTAGAGTACCCCAAACCACTACTGCCATGAAAAGCCTACGACTTTTTCCCAAAAAGCATCCCCATAAGGACATTTGCAAATACCGTTTTCCCTCTGACCAGGATTTGTTGATTAAAATCAAAAAACATCATGGGCTAAGCTTTTGCCATATACAAAAGTTGTCGGGACACGAGAGTTTAAAAACTGCTGAGGTTTTTATCCATATTCGTAAAAATCTCTTGTAAAAACAAAAACCCTCTTGATTGAATTATCAAGGGTCAACTTACTGAAAAACAATATTTTAAAACAGATAAAACATAAAAATATATAACGAAAATAAACGCAATTTGTGGATATATACAAGTTGGCATTCATTTAACACAACAAATATTTGAGCTTAAATAAGAAAATATCGGCTTCAGCAATTTTAGCTTTGAAAGAAGCTTTAGTCGCAATATATTGGAGAAAAAAGGATTTAAGACAATTTATTGAATTGACTCTTGAAAATCCTCTAATAGTTTCTACAATAGATTGGAATGAAAACACAAAATATGAAAGTGTTTCCCAACTAATTGACAGAATGACTAAAAGACAAGATATGTACCAAACTGACTTGTTGAAACTCGTTCAAGAAGTTGGAAATATAAACGACTTTTCACACTTGGAATATTGGGATGATTCTAAAACGAAAATAAAAAAAGCAAAAGCCTCTGTAACTAAATTAAGAAACCAAGCAAAAGGATATTTTGACACTATTTCAGAACTAAAAAAAGAGAAGAAAGACGAGAAGCTAATCAAGAGAAATTAAAGTCGAACATATCTTATCAACAAAAATTAGATGGCTTGAAACTGAATTTCTACAAAATAGCATCTAATCCAAACGCACAGAAAAAAGGGTTTCAATTTGAGAAATTTTTAAACGAACTATTTATTTTTTTTGACCTTGACCCAAAATCAGCTATTAAAGTTACAGGCGAACAAATAGATGGAGCATTTACATTTGACAATAATGATTATTTATTAGAAGCAAAATGGCAGGAAAAAAGCGAAATCAACGCTGCTGATTTATATACATTTGGTGGTAAAATTTCAGGAAAACTAAAAAACACTTTAGGCCTTTTTATTTCACTCGGTCCTTATTCAAAAGATTGCACTGAAACAGGAAGTCCAATAACTAAAAGTATGATTTTAATGGACGGAATAGACTTAATACAAGTTTTAGAAGGACGAATAAGGTTAAACGAATTGATTTTAATTAAACGAAGACACGCATCTCAAACAGGAGAAATTTATTACCGAATGAAATAAAAAACGAAATGCCAACAAAACCTATACTGCATTAAAACGCAGTTTAGCCAAACCGTAAGGATTATTAAATCAACGGTTTAGAAATAAAAAAGTCCTTATCAAAGAGTGTTAAAAGGATTTACCACTCCCCCATAAGGACTTTCAGTACTTTATCCTATTTATCTAAAAGGGCTTTCATTTCTTTATAGCCCTCATTGTCGCCAAGGGTACCATAAATATTCATCAGAGTTTTGATCGCATTTTCATTTTCTCCGATTCCGATCAAAGATCTAAGGATCGGAACACATTCTTTGTAAAGTTCCTCACGGTCTAACTTTAAGGCATCGTATTTGGCATTATCAGCCGCCGAGGTGCCCAGACTGTTCATTTGTTCAACGATGGTTTGTTCACCCTCCAGGATCAATGCAACGAGGTTTAAATAAGCATTCTCATAGTTGGGATCAATTTCAATGGCTTTTTCGTAATAACCTCTGGCCGCGTCTTTCTCTCCCAAATCGGAAGTAACCACCGCAAGGTTATAATAAAGGTTTGCATTGTTAGGGTCTTGGGCAATGGCCTCACTCATCAAACTCTGAAATTTTTCTTTTTCACCCAATTCAATATAAATATTGGCTTCGGTTAGAATCAAATTCAGGTCGCTGGGATTGCTCTTTCTGGCTTCTTGAACAGCAGCCATGGCTTTGTCATTATCGCCCATCTGAGCGTGAATTAAGGCAATATTTTTGACGATCTCAGGAAATCTCGAAGGGGTGTCCTCTTCTCTGTGATTTTCATAAGACTTGGATTTTTGATACAAATTGTACTCGGATTCAGTCACTTCTGTTTCAACTCCCGAATCAATCTCAGTCACAAAATACTTGGTTACCACACCGGTATAGCCCATTTCCTTTAACTGAATGTAATAATCCAGGGCAACATCAAACATCTCGGCATTTACAGCACTGGAAGCCGCAAAATAAAGATAGTCTTTATTGAGTTCGGGATCGATCATATAGGCCATATACAATTTCTCCGTAGAAGATTTAAAATCACCGCTACCATTGTCGTCAATGGCACTGTTGACAATATCCGCAGACAAAAGGTTCAATTGTTGAATGACCTCATCTTTGATGGATGCTACATCCTTGACAGAATTAAAAAGATCAAATGCAGTTTGAAATTCCTTGTTGTTTTGGGCTATTTTCCCTTTTAAAAACTCGTAGTTCGGCTTAACTTTTTGATCTGCGTTTTCTAAAATGGATTGATTATCTGCCAAAATTTGTGAGGCAGCTGCAACATCTCCCGCATCATAAAGCTTTTGGGCTTTTCTCAACTCCTTTTTTTGGGAGAAAGAAAAATTGAAAAGGAGTAATAAAGTAAGTAAAGCAATTCGTTTCATTGTTTTTATTCAATTAATTATTCTAATAATGGTTTTGCGAAGCAAAAATAACATTTGTTATGAATTACTCAACAACAGTGCCACCTTCTACATCAATATCTGAAATATCCTCAACCTCATCGTCATCTTTCATCACTTTGGCCACTGCTGCAATGGAATCGTCTTCTCTGAGGTTAATCAGTTTTACCCCTTGAGTGGCACGTCCCATTACCCTCAAATCTGACACTGCCATTCGGATGGCAATCCCGGATTTGTTGATGATCATCAAGTCGTCTTGATCGGTAACATTTTTTAAGGTAACCAGTGAGCCGGTTTTGTCAGTGATGGAAATGGTTTTTACGCCTTTCCCACCTCTGTTGGTGATTCTGTAGTCCTCCAAGTCAGAACGTTTACCAAAGCCATTTTCAGAAACCACCAGGATGTTGGTATCCATATCGTTAACCGATACCATTCCGACCACCTCATCTTTGGCATCGGCCAGGGTAATCCCCCTCACACCCGAGGCGCCCCGGCCCATGGGTCGGGTTTTGCTCTCTTCAAATCGAATCGCTTTTCCCGATTTCACCGCCAACAAGATTTGACTGTTGCCGTTGGTCAACTTGGCCTCCAGCAATTCATCTTCCTCTTTGATGGTAATGGCATTGATTCCATTGGCACGTGGACGGGAGTATTGCTCCAAACTGGTTTTTTTCACCTGACCTTTTTTGGTGGCCATAATCACATAGTGACTATTGATGTAGTCTTCATCTTTCAGATCTTGCGTACAAATAAAGGCCTTCACCCGATCGTCTTGCTCGATGTTGATCAAGTTCTGAATGGCGCGACCCTTGGAAGTTCTAGATCCTTCCGGAATTTCATAAACACGCATCCAAAAACATTTTCCTTTTTGGGTGAAAAACAACATGTATTGGTGATTGGTACCCACAAAAAGGTTTTCGAGGAAATCTTCATTCCTGGTGGTAGAGGCTTTTTGTCCAACCCCTCCCCTGTTTTGGGTCTTATAATCCGACAAGGGTGTTCTTTTGATGTATCCTGCATGAGAAATGGTGATGACCATTTTGTCATCGGGAATCATATCTTCTATACTGAAATTCCCCCCTGCATATTCGATTTTGGATCTCCTTTCGTCACCGTATTTTTCCTTGATCTCAAGCAATTCGGTTTTGATGATATCCATCCTGCGATCTTTTTTATCCAGTATGTCTTTGAGATCGGTAATGGTTTTCAACAGTTCATCGTATTCGTTGCGAAGTTTGTCTTGTTCCAATCCGGTCAACTGTCTCAATCGCATTTCCACGATGGCTTTGGCCTGAATTTCGGAAAGTTCGAATTTGGCCATCAAATTTTCTCTGGCTTCTTCGGCATTGGCCGATCCGCGTATGATCGCTATCACCTCGTCGATGTTGTCCGATGCGATGATCAAGCCCTCCAGTATATGCGCCCGCTCTTCGGCTTTCCTCAGCTCAAATTTTGTTCTGCGCACCACCACCTCATGACGGTGTTCCACAAAATAGTGAATCAATTGTTTGAGATTCAGCAACTGAGGGCGTCCCTCCACCAAAGCAATGTTATTCACACTGAAGGAGGACTGCAGGGCAGTGTACTTGTATAATTTATTCAGAACAATGTTGGGAATGGCATCTCGCTTGAGAACATAAACGACACGCATACCGTTTCTGTCCGATTCGTCTCTGATGTTGCTGATCCCCTCTATTTTTTTGTCATTGACCAACTCGGCAGTTTTTCTGATCATTTCTGCTTTGTTGACCTGGTAAGGTATTTCTGTCACAACAATACACTCCCGATCCTTGACCATTTCGATATTTGCATTCCCTCTCATGACCACACGTCCCCTGCCGGTCATAAAAGCTTCTTTCACCCCATCATAACCGTAAATGGTACCTCCGGTGGGGAAATCAGGGGCTTTGATGGTCTGAATCAGTTCCTCTATGGTGATCTCGTGGTTGTCGATGTATCTTATGGTACCGTCAACCACCTCAGTTAGGTTGTGGGGAGGCATATTGGTTGCCATTCCCACCGCAATTCCAGAGGTCCCGTTGATCAACAAATTGGGAACCCGGGTGGGCAATACGGTCGGCTCTTTTAGGGTATCGTCAAAATTGAGTTGATGATCTACGGTATCTTTTTCAATATCGGCCAATAAATCTTCCGACATTTTCTTCATTCTTGCCTCTGTATACCTCATGGCAGCAGGGCTGTCTCCGTCTATAGAACCAAAGTTTCCTTGCCCGTCTACCAAAAGGTAACGCAGGCTCCATTCCTGAGCCATACGAACCATCGTATCATAAACAGAGCTGTCACCGTGGGGGTGATACTTTCCCAAAACCTCACCGACGATACGGGCCGATTTCTTGTAGGCAGTATTGGCCCTAATACCCAATTCATGCATTCCGTAGAGCACCCTGCGGTGCACAGGCTTTAATCCATCACGCACATCAGGAAGGGCACGTGACACAATGACAGACATTGAATAATCAATGTAAGCCGACTTCATTTCATCCTCTATATTAATGGGAATTAACTTTTCTCCGTCAACCATTTAAATTTATTTAGTGTAATAGCTAAAATACTTTATCGGTAGTGTTTTATTGGGATTTCCGCAATATTTTTTAATGAATTTATCAACATGATAATATTGCATTTTGCTCATAAAATTTTGCTTTTGCTATTTTGCTAAATGATAATTTTTTTGTCTCTTAGCTATAGAAAGACAACTGGAATGCTTTTTGATCATTCCTAACTCAGAATATTAACTTTCAAATATGGATGATAACTTTTCACCTAGAGTAAAAGATGTAATTTCCTACAGTAAAGAAGAAGCCCTCAGGTTGGGCCATGGCTCCATAGGAACAGA
>JAAZUX010000042.1 GCA_018623955.1 Flavobacteriaceae bacterium
AATGGCTTTTTGCTTTTCTATGGCATCAATACTTCCCACAGATTTTCCATCCACCATCCTTACTTTATCTCCCACTTTAAGATCAATTACAGGTTTGGGTTTGGGAGGTGGGGCAGTTACTTTCTTTTTCTTTTTTTCTTTGCGAATACTCACCAGTTTTTGATTCACTTCTTTGGCGACTTCTTTTTTCACCTCACGGTCTTTTTTGGCTTGGGCTGCAGTTTTCCGTTTTCGCTTGGCATTTTCTGACTCGACCAAACGCAATAACTCTGCGATCAGCGGTCTTTTCTTGTTGTTTTGGAAGAATCGTTCGGCAAGGTCGTTGAGTTTATTCCCCAAAACAATCATCCGTTGGTTGTGATCGAACAATTCCTGGTAATTGACCAATTTGGATTTTAATTTTTGATTGAGTTTCTCTAATCGCTCCGACTCATTTTCGAACTTATTCTCTTTTTCCTTTAACGACTTTCCGGTTTGAGCCATCTGGTGGCGTTCTTTTTGCATTTTGGCGATGGTGGCATCAAAGCGAACTTTTCCCCTTTCGATTTTCTTTTTGGCACGGTTAATCAAACTGAAAGGAATGCCATTTTTCTGAGCCACTTCAAATGTAAAAGAACTTCCTGCTTCTCCCAGTATGAGTTTGAATATGGGTTCTAAGGTTTTATTGTCAAATTGCATATTGGCATTGACCATGGCCGGTTGCTCATCAGCCAGCAGTTTGAGGTTGGAATAATGGGTGGTAATGAGTCCAAATGATTTTCGCTCGTAAAAATCTTCCAGAATGACTTCGGCTAGCGCACCTCCCAATTCGGGATCGGAACCTGTACCGAATTCATCGATCAAAAAGAGGGTTTTGTCATCGCATTTTTTCAAAAAACCCTTCATGTTCTTGAGGCGATAGGAATAGGTACTCAGGTGGTTTTCAATGGATTGGTTGTCTCCAATATCGGTAAGTATACGATCAAACCAGCATACCCTGCTTTTTTCGTGTACGGGAATCAATATACCACTTTGCAACATCAACTGAAGCAAGCCTACGGTTTTGAGGGTAATGCTTTTTCCTCCGGCATTGGGGCCGGATATGACCACGATTCTGCTCTCTGGATGCAAATGAATGTCTTGGGGGTAGGTTTTTTTGTTTTCCAACTCATGGGTACGGTAGAGTAGGGGGTGGTAGGCGTTTTTTAGCTCCAATTCTTGTTGGTGCGAGAAAATGGGAAGCAAGCCATTGATGGCTTGAGCATAACGGGCACGGGCAAAAATGGTGTCGATATGGATCAAATAACTTTGGTAATGTTTGATCAAGTCCAATTGCGGACGCAAATAGTCCGTGAGTTGACTCAGTATTTTTTTGATTTCTTCGGATTCTTCAAAAACAAGGTTTTGAAGTTCTCTCGAAAAATTAAGTGTGGCTTCGGGTTCAATAAAAACAATACTTCCGGTTTTGGAACTGCCCATAATGCCTCCTTTTACTTTTCTGCGGTACATGGCCTTGACGGCCAATACCCGCTTGTTTTCGACCACCGATTCACGGATATCATCCAAATAATCCAGGTTTTGGTAGTGGGACAAGGCTTTGTTAAAGCTTTGAGCGATTTTACCTTTAAGGGCCTGAATTTGTTTTCTTAGGGTATAGAGATTGTCGGAGGCGTTGTCACGGACTTCTCCAAATCGATCAATGACGTTGTCGATTTCTTTTTTGATTTCTTTATTGACCTCCATCTCACCTCTCAACAGATGCAAGGAAGGGTAGTAGGTCTTGAATTTATTAAAGAATAACAATAGGGTATTGACCGTTTGGGAGGCAGCAGCGATATTTCTAAAAGCCGTGATTTCCAATACGCTGTTTTCGATCTTCAGTAATTGAAAAGCCGGGGAGAGGTCTTCAAATCCATGATTTGGTATCCTGTTGTCATTGTCAAAAGAAGCCAAGTACTCAGAAACAGTATGGAGTTCTTTGAGCATGGTGTCTTGGTCGGGTAGCGGTTCCAAAGCAATACACGAAGCTTTACCCATAGGAGTAATGGCAAAATCAGCGATTTGTTCGGTGACCCCAAAAAATTCGAGATCCTCAAGTGTTTTTTTTGGGAGGTACCCCATCTATTTTTCTAAATTAGCAATACAAAATTAAGAAATCATGGCAGTAAGCATACATCCGGATTGGGAAAAAATATTGCGGGATACATTCGAAACTCCATATTTTAAAGCACTGATTGATTTTGTAAAATCGGCCTATTCCAGCTCTAAGTGTTTTCCTCCCGGAAAATTGATATTTAATGCTTTTGACCTTTGTCTACCCGAAAAAACAAAAGTGGTGATTTTGGGTCAGGACCCATACCACGGTCCGGGGCAAGCCCAAGGGCTGTGCTTTTCAGTACCTGCCGGTGTTCCTCATCCGCCCTCATTGATCAATATTTTTAAGGAATTGGAAAAAAATGTTCAAATCCCTTATCCCAAAAGTGGTGATCTGAGTCCGTGGGCCAAGCAAGGGGTGTTGTTGCTCAATGCCACCTTGACCGTACAAGCCCACAGGGCAGGCAGCCACCAGGGTAAAGGCTGGGAGAAATTTACTGATCAGGTGATCCAAATTCTCTCTGATCAATATGAAAATATTGTGTTTTTGTTGTGGGGAGGCTATGCCAAACAAAAATTAAAGCTGATCGATGGGGAAAAACACTGTGTTTTAACCTCCGGACATCCTTCACCTTTGAGTGCCAATAGGGGGTATTGGTTTGGTAATGGTCATTTTAGTAGAACCAATGCTTATTTGACAGCACAAGGTAAAGAACCCATCGATTGGGCCTTGTAAGTCATCCTCCAATACGTTTGACTTTGTGTCCCATCTCTTCCAGCTTATCGATAATTTGATCTCTGTAATTGCCTTGAATAAGAATCTCTCCGTTTTTTACTGTTCCACCGGTGTTTACAGTTTGTTTTAGCGTTTTGGCTAAAGATTTTAGCGCTTCATTCTCTCCTTCAAAACCTTTGATAAGCGTAACAACTTTTCCGGCTCTGCCTTTTTTGCTGAAATGTGCTTCTAAATATTGTGGAATGAAATCAGGATGAGAATCAATGTTTTCCTCTTGATCCGGAACCAATCCATCGAATTTTATGTTGGCCAAATCAGATAAGCTGTTTAATTTTTTACTCACAGGTTTTATCAAGGATTGATTACACAATTATAATAAATACTTTTTAAATTGTTTTATGAATGGAGTGGTTGATGAGATGGTTTCCTAATTTATATTTGACATAATATTAATTATAGATATTAGAAGTGTATTTAAAATATTGTAAGTCAATATATTACATGTTGGTATTCTCTCGTACTTCTTTTTTAGTTTTTTATCAAAATTTTGATGATTATAAAAAAATGAGACTGTGAGGAAATCGACAGTTTGAACCTTTTCTTTATTGAAGGTTAAAAGTAAAAGTAGCTCCTAATTTTAAGCTGGAGATATTTAGATAGCCTGTTTCGGCTAAAAGTGCAAAGTTTTTGGATAAAGCGTAACGGACACCTGAATGACCACCATAAACGAATTGATTTTCTTTGTATTGGCCAGATTGATATAGAGTTTGGCCGGTTTCAGCATAAAATTCAATCCCTGCATCCAGTCCTGCGTAGATGTTAAAACGGTCATCATTGACAAAGTGATAACTTCCTCTAAGACCAAAGGACTGAGGCAGAAATAGATTTTCTTAAAAGTAAATCCGCAAAATACTTTTACGAATCCGGCGACCACAGTGAAATTTTTGAATACAAAAAAATGAGATCCCTCAGCTTAGAGATGATTAAATAGAAAAAGCTTAGAAATTACTATTCTTCCAAAAGACTTACACCATTGAGGTCGGTGGTCAAGACATGGCTCATATAGTCAAAAAAGGGACGTATGTTTTGAAAATGAGTATCAATGACCCGGATAAAATCGGAAGAAAGCACCTCTTGATCTGAGAAGTTTTTGATAAAAACGTGCTGTTTTTTTTTGATCAGATCGATATTGGGGTGTTCTTTGGAGAAGCCTTTGGGAGCGGTTTTGACTTCCTCCCCCGAAAGAGAGCCCCAGTGTTTTTTAAATGCCTTATTATCCATGATTTGACGGTATTCCTCGGCATCTATTTCCAGTTCCTTTCGGATTCTCTGCAAGTCTTCTTTTTCCGGGGCCCAAAACCCAACACCCAAAAAACTATTTTCGGGTTCCAAATGAAGATAGTACCCTCCCCTGAGCGCAGGCTTTTCTCGGTGAAAAGCCAATCCGAAATGGGTTTTATATGGGGTTTTATTCTTGGAAAATCGCACATCACGATAAATACGGAACATCTTGGCTTTTTCGATCTTATCGTGAATTTGCAGATTTTGCTCAATCTCTTTCATAAACAACTTTACCTGACCCTCCAATAATTTGAATTCGGCTTTGTTGGACTGAAACCAATCTCGATTATTGTTTTGCTTCAGTTTGGAAAAAAATGAAAATAGGTCCGGATTTATGATTTGCATACGAGCGATTTTATTCTGCGATCCAAGAATTTATTTTTTTCTCCAAAATACTAAGAGGTATTGCACCATCCTCCAAGACCTTTCTGTGGAAGGTTTTGATATCAAAACGATCCCCCATTTCTTGTTCAGCCAAGCTGCGAAGTTCTCGAATCTTAAGCTGTCCAATTTTATAGGAGAGAGCTTGACCAGGATTGGCCATATAACGTTCTATTTCTGAAGTAAGTTTAGCTTTTGAGTCTCCTTCGTTTTCCAAAGAGTAAGCAATCGCCTGTTCTCTTGTCCAGCCTTTGGAATGTAGACCGGTATCCACCACCAAACGAATGGCGCGGTGCATTTCCATATTGAGCATACCGAAATATTGATAAGGGTCGTCATACAATCCCAATTCTCTCCCCAAAGACTCCGTATAAAGTGCCCAGCCCTCAGAAAAAGCACTATAAAAAGAGTTCTTTCGAAAATTGGGTAGCTTTTGATTCTCCTGTTGGATGGAAATTTGAAAATGATGACCGGGTATAGCCTCGTGCAAAAACAGGGCTTCATTGTCAAAGACATTGTATTTTTCTACATCCGGAATGGGAACATAAAAAATTCCCGGTCTTGAGCCGTCCAAAGAACCTCTGTTGTAGTGAGCTGCGGCCGATTTTTCTCTAAAAGCCTCTATTCGTCTGATTTCAAATGGGGTTTTGGGTTGAAGATCAAATTGTTCATCCACAAAGGGTTTTATCTTTTCATACATGAGATTGAAGTTATCAATCACCTGTTCCGCAGCATCGAACGGCATTAAGTCTTTAGAGGTTCGCACATGTTCAAAAAATTCCAGTAGAGTGCCTTTAAACCCAACCTCTTGCATGACCTTTTTCATTTCACTGCGGATACGCGCAACTTCCTTTAGCCCCAGATCATGAATTTCATCGGCCGACATATCTGTAGTGGTGTAAACTTGTATGGCATACTTATAATAATCCTCACCATCTGGAAATGCACCATAACCACTGCTCTCTCTACCGGCTTCATAATAGGGTCCGGCCATAAAATCATGAAGCTTTTGATAGGCAGGAATGATTTTGTCGGTGATGATTTGCTTGTATGCAGCCATCAATTCCGCTTTTTCCTCCTGTGTAAATCCATCGGGCAGGTTTTTGATGGGATTATAGAACAAGTGAGACGTTACTTCAGGGCCTGTCATTGCGGCCAATTGTGGAATTACTTTTTTGATTAGGGATTTTGGTAAAACATATCCCTTTTCGATCCCCTCTTTCATTTTTTCTTCTGCACTGGACATCCACCTCATATAACCCTCCAAGCGAATAAGCCAGTTTCGGTAATCATCAGGGGTAACAAAAGGTTGCGCTCCCTTTCCTGAGGCCAATTGACCTATGGTCAGCTGGAAAGTCCACATTTGATCAATGGGCATCAAATCTTTGTTAAAACTGCTTTCTTTCAATTTCAATCTCAGTTCGCGAAGAAGAATATCTTTACTCATCAACTCGTCTGATGTCAAGTATCGATCCTCAAAATGGAAGAGACGGTCGATATAAAAAGCAAAAAAATGGTTTTGTTTGACCAGAAACTCTGGAGATAAAAAATCTGGCAGACTGTCGTTGTACCGATCATCCCCTAAAAAAGTTGAATTGATACGGTATAACTTCAGTGATTCTTGGAAGTAATCCTCCAAAAAGTTATCAAAATTATTTTGGTGTCTTTTTTCTTGATAGAAAAAATTACAGGCTACCAAAAAACATAAGCCAAGAATAAGAGGTGCTTTTTTCATCATATGATCTTTTGACCTTCAGAAAGTTACAAAATTTAATACACTAAAATAAAAAAGAGCTTAGCGCTTGCGTTCCTCCAATATTGCCAGAACATCCTCAAGACGTTTTCCTTTGGATTTTAACAAAATGAGGTAGTGAAAAAACAAATCTGCAGCCTCCTCCATAAAAAGAGGCTCATTGTCAGCGATGGCTTCGATGACAGTTTCGACACTCTCCTCCCCTACCTTTTGGGCAATTTTATGGATGCCTTTATCAAACAAACTACTGACATAGCTTTCCTTTGAAGGGTTTTTCTGACGATCTTCAATAACAGCCTCCAATTCCTTGACATAACTCAAACCGGATGCGTTGTCTTCCCCCCAACAGGTGTCGGTTCCTTGGTGACAAGTGGGCCCCTCCGGAGAAGCTGTTATTAAAAGAGTGTCTTGGTCACAATCTACCTTGACGGAAACTAATTTTAAAAAATTCCCGCTTTCCTCTCCTTTGGTCCACAGTCTTTGTTTGCTTCTGCTAAAAAAAGTGACCTTTCCGAAAGACTGGGTCTTTTCCAAAGCTTCCAGATTCATATACCC
>JAAZUX010000043.1 GCA_018623955.1 Flavobacteriaceae bacterium
ATCATCGACATGGCCGCGCGTCCAACAGCATTCATAGAGAGCGCTGAAAAAACAAATGGCAACATACCTCCCACAAGAAGTCCTGCCATTACCTTGGGCTTAGAAACATCGATTGCAGTCACATTGGCAACTTGCATAAAGGCAGAGAAAAGCGCCAAGGCAGTTAGGGCAGCAGAGGCAATGGCAAATCCTTTTCCAATGGCAGCAGTGGTATTCCCTACAGCGTCCAATTTATCTGTACGTTCTCTTACTTCGGCAGGTAATTCTGCCATTTCGGCAATCCCTCCCGCATTATCAGAGATGGGTCCGTAGGCATCAACGGCCAATTGAATACCTGTATTGGCTAACATTCCTACAGCAGCAATTGCAATACCATACAAACCTGCATAGTGATGAGAAATTAAAATCGCTGCAGCGATAAGTAGAATGGGGATCATGGTTGACATCATACCCACACCCAATCCGGCAATGATGTTGGTCGCTGATCCAGTTTCAGATTGACGAACAATTGCAGAAACAGGTTTGGTTCCCGTTCCTGTGTAATATTCAGTAATTTTTCCAACACCCAAACCGGCAACCAATCCGGAAATGGTAGCCAAAAATACTCCCATAGCCCCGAATGGTAGACCTTCAGTTGATTCAGGAATCATTATTTGAATGACAAAATAGGAGACAATCACCATCAGACCGGCTGATCCGAATTCACCTATATTCAATGCAGTTTGAGGATTACCACCTTCTTTAACTTTTACAAAAAAAGTTCCTATGATGGACATCACAATCCCTAAAGCTGCCAGTACCAGTGGAAGATAGACAGCACCCAATCCTCCAAATTCAGGCGTAATAATAAAAGCTCCCAATACCATGGTACCAATGATTGAACCTACATAAGACTCAAACAAATCTGCACCCATACCGGCAACGTCACCTACGTTGTCACCCACATTGTCTGCAATGGTAGCAGGGTTTAGGGGGTGATCCTCTGGAATCCCTGCTTCAACCTTACCTACCAAGTCAGCACCTACATCAGCCGCTTTGGTATAAATTCCACCACCTACTCTTGCAAACAAGGCAATGGATGAAGCACCCATTGAAAATCCGGTCAACACATTCAAAACAGTGGTTAAGTTTTCGGCACCGGGCCAAATATTCTGATAAAGTGCGAACAAACTACTCAAACCCAGCACACCCAAACCAACAACGCCTAATCCCATCACTGAACCTCCAGTAAAAGCAACTTCCAAGGCTTTACCCAATGATTTTCTGGCAGCATTGGTCGTTCTTACATTGGATTTGGTGGCTACACGCATTCCAATAAAACCAGCAAGTGCAGAGCAAATGGCACCCACCACAAAGGAGAGGGCAACCATTCCATGTGATCCTTCTTCATTACTTCCTTTGATATACAACAGCACCGCTAAGCAAACCACGAAAATGGATAAGATTCTGTATTCAGCCTTCAGGAAAGACATAGCTCCCTTGGCAATATTTTTGGCAATGGTCGCCATTTTTTCATTGCCAACCTCTTGTTTGGCAATCCAATTATTTTTGATAAATACAAACAGCAAGCCTAAAAGCCCGAACGCAGGTAAAAAGTCTATAATAAATTTCATGAAATGATGGTTTTTTAATGGCCCCAAAAATAGTAAAACCATTCCTAATAAAAAACAATCTTAAGCCTATATATCACAATGATTTAAAAGCAAAAAACACCCGAGGTTTTGGATTGTTAAAATAAGCCGTTCAATTCGGCGTCAATTTTTTCAATGATTATCCCTAAATCTCCTTTGTTTTCTACGAAATCAATCTGATCAACATCTACAATCAATAACTTTCCCTTATCATATGTAGAGATCCAAGCTTCATATCTTTCGTTCAATCGACTCAGATATTCAATGCTTATCGAGTTTTCATATTCCCGCCCTCTTTTATGAATTTTATGAACTAAGTTGGGGATGCTGCTCCTCAAGTAAATAAGGATGTCCGGACCCTCGATCATGGACTCCATTAATCCAAAAAGAGACTGGTAGTTATTAAAATCCCGCTGATTCATCAATCCCATAGCGTGAAGATTGGGTGCAAAAATATGTGCGTCTTCATAGATGGTTCGGTCTTGTATAAAGTTTTTATTGGAATTTCTAAAACCATCCAATTGACGAAATCTACTATTTAAAAAATAGATTTGAAGGTTAAAAGACCAACGTTCCATATGATTGTAGAAGTCATCCAAATATGGATTGTCGATTACATCTTCAAAATGAGCCTCCCAACCGTAGTGTTTGGAGAGTAATTCTGCAAGACTGGTTTTTCCTGCACCTATATTTCCGGCTATGGCGAAATACATCTTTATTTTTTTTGCAAGTTGAAAGATAATTACTTTTTTGGTTTGGAACTTTTAAGATGCTTGATTTTTTTGTCAAATCTTCTGATTTAATTACCATATCGTATTTGGATTGAAAAAAAATTGGATTTTTTTTAAAATTTAAAAATTAGTAATACATTTGCATCTGAATCGAGGAAGGATTTGACTGATTGCAACCTCTTAAAAAAATGCTAAAGCAGTAGTTGCTTTAAGACTTAGTTTGTCAAATCCCCCCTGAAAAGCAACTTATAAATGTCATACTTTTTTACTTCTGAATCTGTTAGCGAAGGTCACCCGGACAAAGTTTCTGACCAGATCAGTGATGCGCTATTAGATAATTTTATCGCTTTCGATCCCGAAAGTAAGGTCGCTTGTGAAACCCTAGTCACAACTGGGCAAGCCATTCTGGCTGGGGAGGTTAAAAGTCACACCTACCTGGACGTACAAAGCATCGCTCGCGAAACTATTAATAAGATCGGCTACACCAAAGACGAATATCAATTTAGCGGCAACTCTTGTGGAGTAATCTCTTTAATCCACGAGCAATCACAAGACATTAACCGCGGGGTGGATAGAGCCGAAAAAGAAAATCAAGGGGCCGGAGACCAAGGTATTATGTTTGGTTATGCAACCGATGAAACGCATAACTACATTCCATTGGCATTAGATTTATCACACAAGATATTGATTGAGCTGGCCACTCTCAGGAGAGCGGACAATGAAATTACATATCTCCGGCCTGATGCAAAATCCCAGGTTACGATTGAATATAGTGACCAAGGCCAACCCTTACGCATCGATACCATTGTGGTTTCTACCCAACACGATCAATTTCTGGATGACGATGAAAAGATGCTCGAAAAAATCAAAAATGACATCACCAACATCGCCATACAAAACGTAATACAAAAAGAACCTGCTCATATTCAAAAACTATTCAATGACGATATAACCTATCACATTAATCCCACGGGGAAATTTGTGATTGGAGGGCCTCACGGAGATACGGGATTGACAGGGAGAAAAATTATTGTTGATACCTATGGAGGAAAAGGAGCACACGGAGGGGGAGCTTTCAGCGGGAAAGATCCCAGTAAAGTAGATCGTAGTGCTGCTTATGCAGCGAGACACATCGCCAAAAACCTCGTAGCGGCAGGTGTGGCCAAAGAAATATTGGTTCAATTGAGTTATGCCATTGGAGTGGTAGAACCAACTTCTATTAACATAAATACTTACGACACTTCAAAAGTTTCCCTTTCCGACCCCGAAATCGCAGACAAGGTCAGAGAAATTTTTGACTTACGGCCCTATGCCATCGAAAACAGACTCAAACTTCGAAACCCCATCTATCTTGAAACCGCCGCTTATGGTCACATGGGAAGACAGCCCAAACAGATTACCAAGGTTTTTGAATCGCCATACAGTGGTAGGGTAGAAAAAACCGTTGAACTTTTTACTTGGGAAAAATTAGATTATTTAAATGAAATTAAAAACACTTTCAAATTATGAGCCTAAAACTAGCAACTAATGCACTTCATGCAGGACATGACGTGACACAAACACAAGGAACCAGAGCTGTTCCTATTTATCAAACCTCTTCTTATGTATTTAATGACTCAGATCATGCAGCCAATTTGTTTGCATTGGCAGAGTCAGGATACATTTACACCCGACTCAATAACCCTACCAACGATATTCTTGAACAGAGGTTGGCAGCCGTTGAGGGCGGTGTTGCAGCAGTTGCCACCGCATCCGGTACAGCTGCTATTGCGACCACATTCATGACGCTACTCAAGGCAGGGGATCACATTGTGGCATCCAACAGTCTTTATGGTGGAACCTTTAATATGCTCAACAATACTTTACCACGATTTGGGATTACTACCACATTTGTTGATCCGGATGACGTGGAGAATTTTTCAAAAGCTGTTCAGCCCAATACCAGAGCATTTTTTGCTGAATCATTGGGGAATCCAAAGTTGGACGTTTTAGATTTAAAAGGAATTAGTGCCCATGCCAAAGCGGCTAAAGTTCCATTTATAGTAGACAACACCATCGCTACTCCGGCTTTGTTGAATCCCATAGCCCACGGAGCCAATATAGTAATCCATTCACTGACCAAGTACATTACAGGAAATGGAACAACGATTGGTGGTGTCATCATCGATGCGGGAACATTTGACTATTCCAATGGAAATTTTCCAGAGTTTACTGAGCCCTCTCCTTCTTATCACGGTTTGAAGTACCACGATGCATTGGGCCCAATCGCCTTTATCGCAAGAGTAAGAGTGGAAGGCCTAAGAGATTTGGGAAGTGCTCCCAGCCCACTCAACAGTTTTCAGGTTATTCAAGGTTTAGAGACCTTAGAAGTTAGAATGCAAAAACATTCAGAAAACGCTTTGGAACTTGCCCAATGGCTTCAGTCTCGTGATGAAGTCAGCTGGGTAAACTATCCCGGATTGGAGTCTTCTGAATATGCAGATTTGGCCAACGAATATCTACCTAATGGGCAAAGTGGAATCGTCACTTTTGGATTGAAAAAAGGATTTGAAGCCGCCAAAAAAGTTACTGAAAGCACCAAAATATTTGCGCTTTTGGCTAATATTGGTGACACCAAGTCTTTGATCATACATCCTTCCAGTACTACCCACTCTCAGTTAAACGAGGAAGAACAAAAAAGTACTGGAGTAACTCCTGATTTGGTCAGATTATCTGTTGGAATCGAGAACTTAGATGATCTGAAAAACGATTTAGATCAAGCACTCAAGGGTATATAATTAATTGCAATGGCTGAGGTTAAAACCATATCCATCAATAATTTCACTACCGACTCGGGTGTTGTTTATGACACAATCGATTTGCACTATCAGCACTTTGGACAGTCATTCGAACATGCACCCGTAGTTCTCATCAATCACTCCTTGACCGGCGACTCTAATGTCGCCGGTCCACAAGGGTGGTGGAGTGAAATTGTAGGACCCAACCTCACCATTGATACCCATCATTATTCCATACTGGCTTTTAACATTCCCGGCAACGGCGTCAAAAATTATACGATTGAAAACTACAGTGACTTTCACACTGGTGATATTGCAGAAATTTTTTTTAAGGGATTGCAGGTTTTGGGAATTAAAAAACTTTTTGCTCTAATTGGTGGATCAATCGGTGGTGGAATTGCCTGGGAGATGGCCGCTTTATATCCCAATTTGACCGAAAATTTAATTCCTGTTGCGGCCGATTGGAAGGCTACCGACTGGATTATTGCAAATACATTTCTTCAAAAAAGACTTTTGGAGAACTCCAGCGAACCCCTCAAGGATGCGCGGATTCATGCAATGCTTACCTATCGTACTGCTGCTTCTTTTACAGAACGCTTTGGGAGAACAGTCAATTCTGAAAAAAATCTGTTCAATGTTGAAAGTTGGCTTGTCCATCACGGAGACAAGTTGGAAGGTCGATTTCTTTTACAAGCCTACAAAACCATGAATCATCTATTGGCCTCTGTTGACATTACCCGCAATGGAGATAGTCTTGAAAAAATCATTGAAACCATCTCTTCCAACATACATCTGATCGCCATTGATAGCGATCTCTTTTTTACGGCTGAGGAAGATCAAAAAACTCTTATAAGAGGAAAAAAAATAAAAGAAAATATTTACTATCACGAAATAAAGTCCATCCATGGACACGATGCCTTCTTGATAGAAAACGATATCGTATCACAAATTTTTAGCGGCATTTTTAAACCCAAATCAAATTACTCCCAGTATTATGAAAGTAAATCTGAGTAGAGTCAATAAAGACTACCTTTTTGAAGTCACCAACGACAATGGACATAAAGTTCTGTTGGATAACAAATCCAAAAAAGAAGGCAAAGTAGAGGGCATAAGTCCTATGGAACTTCTTTTGGCAGGCCTTGCAGGTTGCAGTAGCATTGATATTATCGCCATACTCAACAAGCAAAAAATCAACCCTACTGATCTCAAAATGGATGTTGAGGGAGACCGAATTCCGGATGTAGTACCCTCATTGTTTTACAAAATTAAAGTTAATGTAAGGTTAGTAGGGGATATTCCCCCCGGAAAAGCAAAAAGAGCTGTAAGCCTTTCTTTTGACAAATATTGCTCTGTTGCCAAGACTTTAGAGTATTCAACCCCTATCAAATATTCCATTTTCTTGAATGGAGAAGAATTATGAAAAAACATTTCGAAACGGAAGCCATAAGAACGCAGATGGAGCGTTCGCTATACGCTGAACATTCTACCCCACTTTATCTGACCTCAAGTTTTGTTTTTGAAGATGCAGAGGAGCTTAGGGCAGCATTTGCGGATGAGTTGGACCGTAATATTTACAGTCGATTTTCCAACCCCAACACCCAAGAATTGGTTGATAAAATTTGCACGCTCGAAGGGGCAGAAGAT